>CAYZND010000475.1:0-2514 GCA_964479495.1 uncultured Mesoterricola sp. | reverse complement strand
GTCTCCCCACCCTCCCAGAAGGTGTGGGGGACGTAGGTGTTGGGGGTGGCGCCGTCGTTGTAGAAGGCTTCCATGTAGCGGTTCAGCGCCGCGCGCCCGCCGGTGCGGGGCAGGTCCGCAGGCTCCACCATCTCCACGGAAACCCGGCGGCGGGGCGCGAAGAAGATGAGGTTCGCCAGCAGGTAGCCGGCGCCCTTGCGCAGGACGGACATGAGGTGCGGCGCATGGCCGGACGCCCAGCTGAAGCTGCTGCCCCAGATGCCCCGGGAGCGGATGAGCACGACCCGGATGTCGGGGGCCTGCTGCAGGATGGTCTCCACGGCGCTGGTGCCGCCCAGGTCCTCGTAGCGCGCATGCATCAGGTGGCCGCCCGGGTAGAGCAGCAGGTTCTCGCCCGCCTTCAGGTCCTCGATGCATTCGGCCAGGACCCGCTCCACTTCGGGCCGGCAGGCCTCGCCGTACTTCCCCACGTCCGGCAGGGGCCGGGCGCCCATGCTCCGCGCCAGGAAGTTCACGCCCCTGGGGCTGATCTGGTCCTTGTCCGCCAGGGAGCGGGGCTTGAAGCGCCGGTGCAGTTCCGACATGACGATGACGGGATCGATGAGGCCGGGATGGTTGGGCAGGAACAGGATCCCCTTCGTGCCCTTGGCGGCCACGTCCTCCACCCCGAAGACTTCGATGCGGTAGCGCAGGCGCAGGACCGCGCGGCTGAAACCACGGAACAGGGCGGCGATCATGCCCACTCCTTGCGGCGGAACTCGATGGAAAGCCAGAGCGTGAACAGCAGGGAGAAGAGCCCCAGCGCGCCGTAGGCGAGGGTGGGCAGGAGTCCGGCCAGGCGCGTGTGGATGCCGCTGACCAAGGCCATGCCGGCGAAGGAGGCGAAGTTGGCCGAGGCCCACACCGCGCCCTTCCGCTCAGGGGCGGGACGGATCTGCAGGAAGCTCTCGCAGGGGATGAGGAACACGCCCCCGGCGAGCCCGGTGAGCCCGATCAGTCCATAGAGGACCGGGACCCGGCTTCCCTCGGGCAGAAGAGGCACCGCCCCGATGCCCAGCATGAAGAGCCCCATTGTGATCCCGGCGGGCAGCAGCACCCGGAACCATCGGGCCCCATGGGCGAACCGTGCCGCCAGCAGCCCTCCCAGGGCCAGGCCCACGAGTTGGCTGGCCACCAGCAGGCTCGTGCTGGAATCGCTCAAGCGGAACTGGAGCTTGCCCAGGCTGTTGATCACCAGCAGCTGGAAGACGCCCACGGACCAGATGAACACGTCCGCCAGGAGGATGCGTCCCAGCTGCCGGTCCTTCCAGACCTCCACCAGCTCCCGTGCGGTGTCGAGGGGACCCGACCAGGGGAAAGGCCGTCCAGGATCCGCCGCCGGACGGGACTGGCAGCCTAAGCTCACCAGGAAGCCGACCAGGGTCACACCCACGCTCACCAACCCGACCAGGGCGGGGCCCCGGGTCGTACCCAGGAGCGGAGCCCCCGGGACATCCAGGATGAAGCCGGACAGGGAGATCCCAAGCAGGATGCCGATGGTCACGAGCATCCGGAGGAGGGCATTGGCCTTCGTGACATAGCTCTCCGGGTAGAGCTCAGGGATGGACCCGTTGAGGGCCGGGCTGAAGAAGGCCGACTGGGCTCCCATCAGCCCCACCATGGCGATCATGAGCCAGAGGTTGCCCATTACGATCCCCAGCAGGCCCACCAGCGCGGCGACGACCTCCAGCCCCTTGCAGCCGATGACCACGAAGCGCTTGGCACAGCGATCCGCCAGCCAGCCCGCCGGAGCCGCGAACAGGAGGAAGGGCACCGTGAACACGATCCCGACCACGCCCTGGATGCTCTCCCGCCCCGCCGCCAGCACCAGGAGCATCACCGCCTGCTTGAAGAAGTTGTCGTTGAACGTCTCGAGGCAGTAGGCACCGGCCATGGCCGCGAACTTTCCCCGGGCCTGATGGATCTGGACTTCTTCGGCGGCATCCGCCATGGGCTCTCCGGGAATTGGACAAGTGTCCGTACGAAGGGCCCATTTTACAAACAATCTCTCCGATTCCCTACCAACCCCTCCTCAACCCTGACCATCCACCCCCTGGGAAAGGCGATTCAACCGGGACCGTTGGCTCCGGATCCAAGGGAGGAGCATGCTGTCTCCTGGAGCGCCCTCATGTCCGATTCCCCCCTCATCCAGCTGCGGGACCTCACCAAAATCTACGAGATGGGTGACATGGAGGTCCGGGCCCTGGATGGGGTGTCCCTGACGATCCACCGGGGCGAGTACGTGGCCATCATGGGCCCCTCGGGCTCGGGCAAGTCCACCATGATGAACATGATCGGCTGCCTGGACACGCCCACGAGCGGCGAGTACGAGCTGAACGGCAAGATGGTTTCCGCCATGAGCGACGACGAGCTGGCCCAGATCCGCAACGAGGAGATCGGCTTCGTCTTCCAGACCTTCAACCTGCTGGCCCGCACCACCAGCCTCCAGAACGTGGAGCTGCCCCTCATCTATGC
>CAYZND010000474.1:0-2521 GCA_964479495.1 uncultured Mesoterricola sp. | reverse complement strand
TCGTGAAGCTCAGCACGCGAAAGGGTCTCGATGGCAGCCTCCGCGGGGTGTTTGGTGGAGGCGCCATCGTGCGCATGGAGGGGCAGTACTCCCTTTGAGGAGTCCCATGGGAACCAAGGGCCTCGCGCCCACCTATCTGAAGCTGCTGGGCAGTGCGCTCTTCTGGGGCGGCACCTACACGGCGGGCCGCCTCGTGGTGCGCCACGTGGAGCCCTTTTCCGCCTCGTTCCTGCGCTTCGCCATCGCGGCGGTGCTCCTGGTGCTGATCACCTGGCGCACGGAGGGCGGCCTCCCGCGCCTCAAGCGGAGCCAGATCCTGCCCGTGGTGGTGCTGGGAATGACAGGCGTCTTCGCCTACAACGCCTTCTTCCTCAACGGCATCCGAATCGTGGAAGCGGGCCGGGCGTCCATGATCGTGGCCAACAACCCCATCTTCATCGCCCTCTTCTCGGCCTGGCTCTTCCACGAGCGCCTGACGCCCCTGAAGGTGATCGGCATCCTGGTCTCCATCTTCGGCGCCATGGTGGTCATCTCCCGCGGCCACCTGAGCGGTCTCTGGCAGGGAGGGATCGGGAAGGGGGAGCTGCTGATTCTGGGCTGCGTGGCCAGCTGGGCCACCTACTCCTTGGTGGGGAAGGCGCTCATGAAGGACCTGAAGCCCCTGCCCTCGGTGATGTACTCCGTGCTCGTGGGCACCGCGGCCCTGGCCGTTCCCGCGCTGTTCGAGGGCATGGTCTCCAAGGCCGCGGCCTACACGCTCGGCGATTGGCTGTGCCTCGCCTACCTCGGTGTCTTCGGCACGGTCTTCGGGTTCGTGTGGTTCTACGAGGGCATCCAGAAGATCGGCCCCACCCGTGCCGGCCTCTTCATCAACTTCGTCCCCCTCTGCGCCGTGATCATCGCCTACTTCACCCTGGGAGAGGCGCTCAGTGCCTCCCTGCTCACCGGGGCCGCCCTGGTGACGGCGGGGGTGTACCTGACGAACCGGGTGCCGGGCGAAAGGCGGGAGACTCCAGCGGCCTGATCACGGGACGCGGCGGTGGCCCGCTCAGTGCCCCAGCAGGCTGTTGATGTAGGCCAGTTCACCTTTGGCCGTGGCATCATCCGGGTTCAGGGCCAGGCATTCCTGGTACTTGCGTGCGGCCTCCTCCAGCTTGCCGAGTTCCACCAGCGAGTAGCCCTGCCCGCGCAGAGCCCGGGTTCGTTCAGGGATCTTGACCGGATCCGGGGACGCGAGGGAGGCTCCCTCCTCGGCCTTCCGGAAGACCTCCAGTGCGCCGTTCCAGTCCTTCTCCAGGTGGAGGCAGTGGCCGAGTTCGGACAGATACTGCGAATTCTGGGGAGACAGGGCGATGGCCCGCTCGAGGGCGAGCTTGGCCGCGGGCACCTGGCCCAGTTCCAGGAAGGCGTACCCTTTCATGAACCAGGCGTCGGCCCAGGTGGGGGCGATCACCACGGCCTCCTTCTTCTCCTTGGCCGACTGCAGGAGGTAGAAGAGGGTCTCGCTTTCCGTCCGGGCGCAGAAGACCTGCTTCCGGGTGTCCCGGTACCGTTCCTCGAATGCGGCGAGGACCTTGTCGAGGCAGTCCTTGATGGCTTCGGCGGACCGGCCCGCCTCGATGCGTCTCCGTCCTTCCTGGAGGAGGCGGACCTGTTCTGCGTCCTCGCCGGTGGGGCCGGCGGGCGCCGGCTGCTGGCTCCGAACGGGGAGGGAAGGCAGCAGCAGCATGAGGAACACGAGGAAGGCAACCCTGACATGCATCACGTCCTCCGAGGATCCGAAACGGGAGATGGCGCCCAGTGTCCCCGCAGGGCCCCACGAGAGCAAGCGATCCCTCGGAGGGGAGCCCCCTCTGGGTCCACGATCCGGTATTCGTTGACGGCCCGGATGTTTTAGAGGAACACGCCCCTTCCCAGGAGGATCCGTCGGATCCGACAGCCTGGGGTTTCGTCAAGGACCAGCGTGGCTGATTCGAGCACCTCGGTACCGCGGACCACCTCCAGCCGAGCCTCGGCACCGGTCACACAGATGTCGGCGCAGCTGGAGGGAGCCAGCTGGGCCTCGGGGCTTCCGTCCAGGAGCACCGTCAAGGGCTCCCCACTGGCATTGTCCAGGATGAACCGCGAACCTGCGGCGTAGCCGAGGGCGGCGCCGAGGACGAGCCCGAATGGAAGGGCCGCGCAAACACGGAGCAGGCGTCGGGTTCGCTCCTTTCCTGTGGACAGCACGGCCATCAGGAGCTCGGACAGCAGGATAAATCCTCCGGTCATGAGCAGAAGGAGATAGCCGACGAAGGCGGCCTCCCGCCAGGGGCGCCGGAGCGGTCGCCGTTCGGTGGTCTCGATGGCGCGTTCGAGGAAGGCACCGGCATGGCGCCCGTTGGATTCGGGAAGCCGGAAGGACACCGGCTTGCGCGTGTACAGCTCGTAGCCTGCCTCGAAGCGGATGAACCGGTAGCAGTCCTGGGGGTCGCCGGCCCGGAGCTCCTGGCAGGTCAGCGGGGACGGCGACCCCCAGGAC
>CAYZND010000473.1:0-2526 GCA_964479495.1 uncultured Mesoterricola sp. | reverse complement strand
TCCTGGCCGCCGCGGTCTTGACGGTCTCGGGAACCACGACCTCCTGGGTGATCTCCTTGGCTGGGCTGGTTTCCAGCAGCTCTGGGACCGGTGCAACCAGATCCTCCGGTGTGGAGGGCGGTGACGGAGGCTGCGGCAGCACCACCGTCTGGGCCCCTTTCGCCGCCGGGGTCTCCGGGCCCGAGACGTGCTGGGGAATGGGATCCCGGGAGCCGGACTGGATTCCTGGGGTCGATGCTCTGGTCGCCGCTGCACGTGCATGGGGCTCAACAGGCACGCTCGGCTCCAATGCCATGTCCGGCCGGATCTTCATCCGAAGCGTGGTCTCCTCCAAGGTGCCCTTCCAGTTGGGATCCTTTGCGGCGCGAAGGGCCAGGGCGAACTCCTCCGCCGTCTGGAAGCGCTCGTCCGGGTCCTTGGAGAGAGCCCGCTCGGTCATGTTCCGCAGGGCTGGACTGAGGCCATGCAACATGGACAGATCCAGGGGATCGGGGGGGTCGTTCACGATCTTGAAGAGGATGGTGGATGCGGTGCCACCTTCGAAAGGTTTGCGGCCCGAGATGCACTCGTAGAGCATCACCCCCACCGCGAAGAGATCGCTGCGCGCATCGGGCTCGCCGCTCTTGATGTATTCCGGAGCGATGTAGTTCACGGTCCCGACCACGGTGCCGACCACCGTCATCGCCGAATCCTTCAGCCGAGCCACGCCGAAGTCCATGAGCTTCACGTGGAGTCTGCGCCCTTCGCGCATGACCATGATGTTGGAGGGCTTGATGTCCCGGTGGATGATGTGGTTCCGGTGAGCCGCATCCAGACCATCACAGACCTGGGCCAGCACCTCCAGGCAGTCCACGAGCGTAAGGCTCCGGTTCAGCAGCGCCTGCTCCAGGTCCTGCCCCTTGAGGCGCTCCATGGCGATGAACAGCACGCCCTGGTCTTCCCCCAGCTCGTGGATGGTCACGATGTTGGGATGGTTCAGGATGGCGGCCGCCTTGGCTTCCCGGTCGAACCGCTGCCTCGCCAGATCCTCGGGCAGGGCTGACGAGATGATGGTCTTGATGGCCACCTCCCGACCGAGGACCGGATCAATCCCGAGGTAGACCTCCCCCATCGCGCCGCGACCGATCACATCCTTGATCTCGAATCGACCGAGTTTGCTGAACATGGACCCACCAATATGGAAGTAGCTCGAAGGTTTCGAGCAAGGATACGGCTTCCCGGCACAATCACCAAGAATCGAGCTTTTCCTGTTCATCGGTCGGAGATCGGCCTGTCTCAACCTTTGGAGGCCGTCTCCAGAGGCGCAAGGGTGATCATGGGCGCGTGGATCTCCAGGTTCAGCCCTTCTTCCACATGGATCTTGGCAACCCTGGCCGTGACAGGCGAGGTGTATTCGTTCTGCATCTTCATGGCCTCGAGGAGCAGGAGGGGCTGCCCTTCCTCCACGGTCTCGCCCTCCTTCACGAAGAGCTTCAGCACCTTTCCCGGCATCAGCGCCTTGACCAAGCCCCCGCCCGATTGGGGCTGGCGGGTCATGGCCGCGGCCAGAAGCATCTTGTGTGGATCCTGGAGGCTGAACTCATAGGCGCCGTCGTAGACGCTGGCCCGGAATCCGTGCAGGTCGGGATCCGGGTTCTTGACGCGGTCGACGTTCACGCCAACCGAGTGGCCGTCCATGATGATGGAGTAGCTCGTGGGTTCCACCTTGCAGATATCGAGAGGCATCTCCTCCCCATCCCACACCATGAGCACCCGGCCGCTGCGCCGGTGGATCTCGAGCTCGTGGGTCTCTTCGCCGATCGTAAGGGTGCGTTTCATCGTTCTATCCAGGCTGCAGGGTTAAAACCGGTTGAAGCGCGCAGGCAGTTTCCAGGCTCCGGGTTCCCGGGGGTCGCCACCGGTCCGGACCATGGGCTGCTGGGCCCGCAGCTCTTCCATTTCCAGCTCTTCATAGAGGGCGGCGGCCACCGCGAACTTCAGGTTCGGACCGATGCCACGCTGCTTCCACCAGGCATGGTCCAGCATGCCCGTGTGCAGTTCCCCCTGGAGGAAGGGCTTGTGCTCCAGCAGGGCCTTGTGGAAGGCGACGTTGTTCTGGATGCCGCCGATGCGGTATTCACTGAGGGCGGCGTGCATCCGCTGGAGCGCCTCCGTGCGGCTGGGTCCCCAGGCGCTGAGCTTGGAGATCAGGGGTGCATAGAACGAGGACATCTCCCAGCCGTAGTAGACCCCGTTGTCGTCCCGAAGGTTGTGTCCCGCCGGTGTCCGGAGATAGTTGATGCGACCGGAGCTGGGCGCGAAGTCCCGATTGGGATCTTCGGCGTTGATGCGACACTGGATGGCATGGCCCCAGAGAGGGATCTCCTCCTGCTTCATGGGCAGGGGGTGCCCCTGGGCTACGAGAATCTGCCAACGGATCAAGTCCTGGCCCGTGATCCATTCCGTGACGGCGCTGCCGCCCTGGATCCGGCAGGTCATCTCCAGGAAGAAGAAGTTGCGGTCCCGGTCCATGAGGAACTCCACGGT
>CAYZND010000472.1:1722-2533 GCA_964479495.1 uncultured Mesoterricola sp. | reverse complement strand
CTCTATTCGTCGGCAGCGTCAGATGTGTATAAGAGACAGGCATCGCCCAGCCGGGACGGTGCGCGCGGAAGGTGTCACGGCCATAAAAGTCGCGACCACCCCATTCCTGGTAGGCGGCGGCCTCGGCCGCTCTCGTGGTAGCTCCCGGTGAGCTGGTGCGTGAAGACGAACTTGAACCGCGCGCGGGAGCTGCGCAGGGTGCGGGTGAGCCAGTCGTGCTGGGCCTGCCCGAGGGTCATGTCCCAGGGGTCCCTGCTGCGGCGGGAAGCCCAATAGGGATCCAGGACCACGAAGAGGGCGTCGCCCCAGGTCCACGCGTAGTAGTTCTCCAGGGGACCGGCCACCGGGTCGATCGTCGGGTTCCCCGTGTAGAAGTCGCCGGGGACCGGGTTGACGAAGGAGCGGGTGCGCATGGCCAGCGACCAGGCGGACAGGTCCTCGGTGGCGTTCTTGCCACCCCGTTTCAAGCCTTCTCCATCGTGGTTGCCCAGGGCGAGGAACAAGGGGATCGAAGCCCCGATCCGGCCGAGGTGGTACCGCTGGGCGGCATACTGCGAGGCTGCGGACTCCCGGGACGGGTGCTTGTCCGTCATGAAGGTGTCGCCGAGGTCGATGTGGAAGTCCGGGCCGTCGGCCTGGATGTTCGCGAGCATGCGGTCGTAGAGTTCGGGAAGGCTGGCGTCGTCGAGGTGGGAGTCCGCCTGGAGGGTGAAGGTGAAGGACTGGCCCGGCGCCCGGGCGGTGCGGAACTGTCCAGGGCCCGCAAGGGGCAGCAGGCGCCGACGGCTGGATGCCTCCAGCAGGGCATAGG
>CAYZND010000472.1:0-1712 GCA_964479495.1 uncultured Mesoterricola sp. | reverse complement strand
GCGGTCCCGACGTCAGGTGCTCCGGATCGGGGCCCCAGACCAGCAGGGCCTCCGCGTCCTGTTTCCAGAGGAGGCTGAGGGTGATGGAGGTGGCCGTGGGTTGGCCGAGCACCACACTCCCTGGCTGCTCCGGCACTTCGAGCGCTTCGGTGCCTGGGGCCCCCCCTTCTTTCCGCGGGCCTCCTGGGCGCCGAGGGTGGCGCAGAGTGCGAGGACCAGCAGCGCAGGTCCGATCCGGCACGCCATCAAGGCCTCCCGATGAGATAGGTGTGGGCCACCTGGCCGTTGGTGCGACCCGGGCCTTCATCGCCTGGCAGGAAGGCGTTCACGTAGTCCATGCGGACCCGCTCCGGGGCGACGGTGACCCGCAGGTGGCCCGAGTTGGGCCGGAGCTCGCCGGAGCGGTAGGCCTCGCGGTTGAAGGTCTGGTACGTGGGATCCGCGGGGTTGGGGACCTCCTGGTAGATGACGCCATCCCGTTCCTGGCGGGCGTAGAGGTGGTCGTGGCCCTGGAAGAAGATCGTGACGCCGGCCTTCACGAAGAGGGCATGGATGGGGAGAGGCCAGCCCGGGCGCTGCTGCCGGAAGGCGTCCCGGCCCCGGGGATCCTTGCCCCCCACTCGAACAGGTCGGACACTTCGACGCCACCGCGACCCGTGCCGTTCACGTGGTGCGCGAAGACGAACTTCCAGCGCGCCTTGCTCTCCAGGAGGGTCCGGGAGAGTCAGCGGTACTGGGTTTCGCCCAGGGTGATCTGCCAGCCGTCGCGCTTGCCGTTGCGCGTGCCTTTGCCGCCCTTCTTGCTTCCTTCCCCGGCAGGGTTGTCCACGGCCACGGAGGAGTGCCAGTAGGGATCGATGACCACGAAGAGCGCATCGCCCCAGGTCCAGGCGTCGTAGTCCCGGAGCAGGCCGATGGGCTCGACCTCTTCAGCATCGCCGGCGTAGAAGCCCTCCGGAGCCGGCAGCGGGAAGAACCGGGTGCGGGCACGGCCTGCCAGCACGGCGGCATTGGTCTCGGAGCCATCCAGGAGGTGCCGGGCGGCCTGCTCATGGTTGCCGTTGACGAGGAACAGGGGCGCGCCCGTGAGCTCCAGGAAGCCGCGCTGGTGGGCGTAGACCTGGTCCACGCGGTCCTGGCTCAGGGCGCCCTGCTCGATCAGGCGCTCGATGCTGAAGTCGTCCCCCAGGGTCAGGTGGAAGTCGGGCCGGTCCTGGGCCGCGTTGCGCAGGGCCCGGGCATAGAGTCCGGGATCGTACATCTTCCCCGGGCGTTCCGGATGGGAATCGCCCTGCAGCGTGAAGGTGTAGGTTCCACCGGGCGCACGCTGGGTGTGGAAGGCGCCCTCGGCGGCGTTGACCGGCCGGGAACCCTTGGCTGTCAGGCGGTAGACATAAGCCGTGTCCGGTTTCAGTCCATCCTGCTCGAGCTCGACGGGAACGCCGCCGCGCAAGGCCAGGGTCGTGGTCCGGCGGTCCGGGGCCTCGGGCTCGGTACCCCATTCCACGCTCACCTCCGTGGAAGAGGGGGACAGCAGGCTGAGGGTGACCGAATGATCCGTGGGTCGCCCGAGGATGCGGGTCAGGGTCGTCGGACTCGCCACCGAGGGGGACTTGCGCCCCTGGGCGCCCAGGGGGGAGAGCGCGCCCAGGGCGAGCAGGGCGAGCAGGGCGATGCAGGGAAGGGCATGTCCTCGCTTCATGGCCGGACTC
>CAYZND010000471.1:0-2537 GCA_964479495.1 uncultured Mesoterricola sp. | reverse complement strand
CTGAAGACGGTGCGCGAAGTCCACAGGCGAGCCGTTCACGAGGATCATCTCCACCTCGGTGTGGGGCACGCCGAAGGCTTCGATGCGGTCCTTGACGGGGACCGGGCCTTGGAAGGCGTGCGGAAGGTCCCGTTGCCTCAATGCCCGGGGCAGCAGCTCGTTGAGTTCGGCATAGAAGCGGAAGTGGGCCGTGGCCATGACCGCCTCACAGCCCCAGCTGCTTCCCCAGGGTCTGGCGCTCCATCTTGAAATCGGGTTCGTCCACCGCGGTTTTCAAGGTGGCGATGGCGGCCTCCTTCTGGCCCAGCTTGAGCTGGCAGGTGGCGCGCATGAGGGCGACCCAGCCGCGGTTGGCTTTCTGGGGCTCCGCGGGGTAGAGAGCCAGGGCACCCCGCCAGTCTCCGGCCTTGGCCCGGAGGTCCGCCACCAGGATGAGGATGGGCTCGCGGTCGGCGCCCTTCTCCGAGAGCTCCGCCAGCCAGCCTTCCGCTTCCCGCAGGCGGCTGGAAGGGCGTTCAGCCTTGTCTGCAGGTCGCTGCAATACCGTCCGCAGGGCCGCCACGCGGTCCGGTCCGCGCTGAGCCCGCTGGAGGGCCGTTCTGGCTTCGCTCCACCGCCTCAGGGCGATGAGGGCCTGGGCTCGGCGGAGGGCTTGCTGGGGACTTGCTCCTTGCGCGGGCATCAGCTTGAGGAGTTCTTCGGGGTTCGAGTCGGGGCTCGCGGCTTCCGCCACGATCTTCTGCAGGCCAGGCTTCTCGGCTGCGGGCGAGAACTCAACGAGGACCTTGGCCCCCTCGGGGAGGCCCAGCAGGGCCAGCGTCTTGACCAGCTGTCGGCGCTGATCGGGGGACAGGGCCGCGATGCTTGCCCGGTCTAGGTAGGGGAGGAGAGGGTCCAGGGTCTTCTTGTCCAGCAGCTGCTGGGTCCAGGCCCGAAGTGCCTGATGCCTCAGCTCGAGGATCTGGCCCAGTTCCTCGGGGTCGGGATGGTTCTCCATCAGCTTGGTGGTGGTGTCCAGGGCCTCTTTCCACCGTGCCTGGTTCAGATTGAGCCGCAGCTCCACCAGAAGGGATTTCCGGGACTTGTCGCCCTTGCGGTCGCTCTTGCGGATCTGCTCCAGCAGCTTCTGGGGCGTGGGATAGGTCTCGGCCTCCTTCGGATGGAGCTTCCCGTCGCTCAGGAGCGAGGCCAGGGCCAGCTTGGCCTCGTCGGCTTCCGCCGTATCCTTGTCCTTCGCGATGATGACGCGGAAGATTTCCGCCGCGGCGGAGGGTTCGCCCGTGGTGCCCAGCAGGCGTCCCCACGCGAGGTCAGCCCTGGACCCGTATTGGCTTCCGGGGTAGAGCTGCTGCAGATCATTGCGGACCGCCTTGGCCTGGTCCTTCTCCGCCGCCAGGCAAAGCACCTCGAGAATGGCCACGAGACCCCGCTCGCTGGGCTTGGCCGCCCCCAGCGGGTGCAAGGACTTCACGATGGGCAGGCCTTCGCTCAGGCGGTCCTGCTCCGACAAGGTCCAGAGCAGAAGCTCCTGGGTGCGCCGCTTGCTTTCCACGGGGATATCCGACTCAAGGGCCTTCCGGAGTCGTTTCTCCGCGTCGGCGAAGCGTCGGCGCTCGATGGACTGGAGGGCCAGCACGGTCTGGACTTCCGCCAGATAGGGCGACTGGGGCCACGTGACCTCCAGCTTGCGGAAGGTGACGGCGGCCTTCAAGGACTCACCCAGCCGGTCCTCCAGGAGGCCTTGGGCATACAGGACGAACTCCCGCTCCGGGATGCGGGTGGTCTTGAAGCGGTGATTCCGGAGCTTGAGGAGGGCGGCCCGCTGACCCGCCGGATCCTGGATCGCGATGGCCTGCCGGGCGAAGGCCTCAGCCTGGGCATCGGTCATCTTCTTGGGCGCCGGGGCTGCCGCCTCCTGGGCTGGCAGGATGAACACGACCGCCGGAGCCACCAGGAGCGCAGCCACCGACTTCACGCCAGCCACCTCGCAAGCAGGGCCTTTTTTGCCGTCTCGAACTGGTCGTCCGTCAGGAGGCCCCGGGACTTGAGGTTGGCCAGGCGCTCCAGGTCGCTCAGGGCTTCCGAAGGGGTGTCCGAAGTCGGTGAGATGCGGCTGGCCAGCATCTCCATGCGGCCCTTGGTGGCCTCCAGGGTGTCCACGCGAGCCTGCAGGGCCTTCACCTTGATCCGCAGCTCGTTTCGCTCCGTCACCAGTTCAATGCGCTCCATCAAGCGGCGGAGGGTATTCCGGAACTGATCCAGCTGGAGGGGCTTGTTCACCAGGCCGTAGGCGCCGAGATCCATCGCCTCCGTGGCCTCCCGGACGCTGCCGAAGCCGGTCAGGACCAGCACCGTGCAGCTGGGGTTGATCTCCAGGGCCTTCTGAAGGACATCCATGCCGGATTTGCCCGGCATCACGAGGTCCGTCAGCACCAGGTCGAAGGAGGGTTTGGTGACCGAGAGGATGTCCTGCGCCTCTTCGCCCGATGCGGCGGTCGTAACCCTAAAGCCTTCATTTTGAAGGAGATCTGTAAGGG
>CAYZND010000470.1:0-2542 GCA_964479495.1 uncultured Mesoterricola sp. | reverse complement strand
GTCATAGTGGCCGTCGGCCCGGTCGTAGGCGATGCGGCCGCCGAGGGCCTCCTTTAGGCCCGGCAGGTCCCGGTGGGTCTCCTCCAGGTGCAGCCAGGTCTCCAGGCCCGTCAGGGCCGCCCGCAGGTCCCCGCCCGCCCAGTGGGAGAGCCAGGTCATCAGTTCCTCTGACTCGGCCTCGCCCGGCTGCTCCTGCGCCCAGGCCCGGGACAGGACGATGCGGATGGCCTCGGGCTTCAGGGGCTTGAGGGCGATGACCTGGCAGCGGCTGCGCAGGGCCGGGTTCAGGTAGAAGGCCGGATTCTCCGTGGTGGCGCCGATGAGGATGGCCTCCCCCCGCTCCAGGAAGGGCAGCAGGATGTCCTGCTGGGCCTTGTTGAAGCGGTGGATCTCGTCCAGGAACACCACCGGGGGCATGGTGCGGAAGAGCGGCTGCTCCCGGTGCTCCAGCAGGAACTTCTTCAGCTCGGCAGCGGAACCCGTGACACCCGAGAACTCCAGGAACCCATGGCCGGTCTCGGCCGCCAGGAGACGCGCGATGGTGGTCTTCCCCGTGCCAGGGGGTCCCCACATGACCAGGGAGGGCAGCCGGCCGCCGGAGGTCAGGCGCTTCAGCGCGCCCCGGGAGCCCAGCAGGTGGTCCTGCCCCACCACGTCCGGAAGGGACTGGGGACGCAGGCGCTCGGCGAGGGGGATGTGGCTGTTGGTCATGGGTACGCGGGGATCCGCCGTTTCCAGCATAAGGGGTCGAGGGCCGGGGTGGTACGCTTGCCCCGTGAGATCCATGGTCCTCCGACTGATCCTCCTCCTGGTGTCCGGCTACGCGGGCCTGTGCCTGCTGGTGTTCCTCCTGCAGCGGCGCATGCTCTATATCCCCACCCAGGAGGCGCCGGAGGCCGCGGTGGCCGAGGCGCGCACCCTGCGGCTGGAGCCCTGGAGGGACGACTCCGGGGCGATCCTCGGGTGGCTCTCCCGGCATCCCTCGCTGAAGCCCCAGGGCACCCTGCTGGTCCTGCACGGCAACGCCGGAAGCGCCCTGGATCGCACCTACCTGCGGGATGCCTTCCAGGGTCCACGGATGTCCCTGGCCCTGGACGTGGTGCTCCTGGAATACCCCGGCTACGGCCCTCGCGCAGGCCGTCCCAGCGAGGCCTCGCTGGTGGCCGCCGCAGCGGAGGCCCTCGACCGCCTGGGTCGGGAGGCTCGAGGGCCCGTGCTGCTCCTAGGGGAATCCCTGGGCAGCGCAGCCGCGGCCCTGGCGGCGGAACGCCGGCCGGAGCACGTGAAGGGACTGCTCCTGGTGACGCCCCTGAAGCGCGTGTCGGCCATCGCCCGACGCCACTATCCCCTCCTTCCGGCCTTCCTGGCCCGGGACCGGTTCGAGGCCGACCGGGCCCTGGCGAACCTGCGCATGCCGGTGGCCTTCCTGGTGGCGGGCCGGGACGAGGTGGTCTTCCCGGACCTGGGGCGGGAGCTGTTCGAAGCCTACGCGGGGCCCAAGCGGCTCTGGCTGGAGGAAGGCGCAGGCCACAACAGCCTGGACTATGCACCGTCCCTGCCGCGGTGGGACGAGATGGCGGCCTTCGCGATGGGCGCACACCCCTGATCCGCCCTGACAAGGGAACGTGGATGCTGGTCGATTCCCTGCATTTCTGGGACATGTTCGCGATTTCCGCCCAGATGCAGGCCCCGGGTTGCGCTTGGTCACATCTGCCAAGACAAGGAAAAACCAGAGTGGAGCCAATCTCCATTCCAAGCCGACAATAAGAAGCTCCGGAGACCCGATCCATGCCGTACTGGAAGCGCCTGTCCATCCGAAAGAAGCTGGTCCACTCGATCCTCGCCCTGACCGTGCTGCTCATGGTCTGCGCAGGCCTGCTCTCGAGCTTCCTGGTCTACCGGTCCCAGAGCGGAGCCCTGTGGCGGAAGGGCGCCAGCCTCCTGAAGGTGCTCGGTGAAGCCACCGCCCCCATGGTCGTCACGGACGACCAGCGCCGCACCTCCCGCGCCGCGGAACGCCCCCTGGACCTCGTCAACGGCGACGAGGACGTCAGTCTGGCGGCTGTGGTGGCGGTGCAGGAGGGCAAGGGCACCCTGCACGTGGAGAAGAAGTTCTCCGAGGACAAGGCCCTGGACACCCTCGCCCTGGCGGAGCCGCTGGTCACCCAGGGGGCGACGGCCTACCGCCGGAACGGCTACCTCATCGTGGCCGCCCAGGTGGCGGAGTCCACCGAGAACAGCGCCAAGAAATACGTCCTCATGCTCGCCATGAACACGCGCCAGATGCGCAAGGAGATCCTGGCAAGCCTGGGCTGGATGCTGGGCCTGGGCCTGCTCATGGCCGCCCTGGGCATCGGCGCCTCCACCTTCCTGAGCGGCACCCTCGTGAAGCCCCTGGAGACCATCAACCAGCGCATGCAGGACATCTCGGAAGGCGAGGGTGACCTCACTGCCCGCTTGCACGTCCAGGGCAGCGACGAGATCGCCCAGCTGGCGACCCGCTTCAACCGCTTCGTGGAGAACAGCCATGTCCTGGTCCAGG
>CAYZND010000469.1:0-2545 GCA_964479495.1 uncultured Mesoterricola sp. | reverse complement strand
CCTTCCCCCGGGGGAAGGTGCCTTCGAACAGGAACGGCGTTCCGGGATGCTGCTCGTCCCATACGGGGTGCTGCAGGCCCTCCGGCTCGAGGCGCGCATATCGAATCCCCGCATATTCCGGCACGAGTCGCCCCATCTCCTCGAGCACCTCGGAAGGGTGGGCATAGTCCCAGAAGGCCGATTGGGTCCGTCCCAGCCGTTTTTCAAGACGCTGGGCTAGATCGCACAGGATCTTCCAGTCGGGCCGAGCCAGACCCCTGGGAGGGATCGCCTGGCGTACGAGCTGCACGCGGCGGTCCGTGTTGGTGAAGGTCCCTTCCTTCTCGGCCCAGGACGTGGCGGGCAGGAAGACATCGGCAAAGGCCCCGGATTCGTTCAGGAAGAGGTCCTGGGCCACCACGAACTCGAGCTCCTGCATCTGGTGCCGGGTGTGGTTCAGGTTCGGCTCGGACATCATGGGGTTCTCGCCCATGATGTAGACGCTGCGGACGCCCCGGGGGCCGATCCCGCTGACGATCTCCGTGGTGGTGAGCCCCCGCCTGCGGTTCAAGCCACCGGGTTCGATGTGCCAGCTTGTCTCGAACTTCCGGGCGGCGTCCTCGCTGTCCACGGGCTGGTAACCCGGGTAATGCCAAGGCATGGCGCCCGAATCGGAAGCGCCCTGCACGTTGTTCTGGCCCCGCAGGGGGTTGAGGCCGTTGCCCCGGCGCCCGATGTGGCCCGTGAGCAGGGCCAGGTGGATGAGGCTGAAGGCGTTGTCCGTGCCGTGGGAGCTCTCGGGGATGCCCAGGGACCAGTAGATGGCCGCGTTCCGGGCGCCCGCGTAGAGCCGTGCCGCCTGGACGATCAGGTCCCGCTTCACGCCCGAGACCGACTCCGCGAACTCCGGTGTGTAGTGCTTCATGGAGGCGGCGAAGGCCTCCAGGTTCTCCGTGCGTGCCTCGATGAAGGCCGCGTCGAAGAGCTTCTCCTCCAGGATCACGTGGGCCATGGCGGAGAAGACGGCCACATCCGTCCCGGGCTTCAGGGGCAGCCAGAGGGTTGCGTAGTCCACCATCTCGATGCGCCGGGGATCCACGACGATGAGCCGGGCGCCATGCTTCTGGATGGCGGCCTTCATCTGGAGGGCGATGATGGGGTGGTTCTCGGTGGTGTTCGATCCCGTGAGGATGAAGACATCGTTCTCCACCACTTCCGAGGCGGTGTTGCTCATGGCCGAGGAACCCACGGCCATCTGCAGGGCCACCACGCTGCCCGCGTGGCACAGGCGCGTGCAGTGGTCGATGTGATTGGTCCGGAAGAGGCTCCGGTAGAGCTTCTGCAGCAGGTAGTTGTCCTCATTGGTGGCCTTGGCGCAGCAGTAGGCGGCCATGGCGTTCGAACCATCCCGTCGGTAGATCTCCGTCAGCCGGTCGGCGACCTGTTCCAGCGCCTCCTCCCAGCTCGCTTCGCGCCACGCGCTCCGGTCGAAGGCCTGGGTGCGCTTCCCCGGAAGCTGCGCCTCCTTCCGGATCAAGGGCGTGGTCACCCGGTGGGGGTTGTCGATGAAGTCGTAGCCGAAGCGGCCCTTCACGCAGAGGTTCCCGCGGTTGACCACGGCCGTGAAGGGCGAGGTGACCTGGAAGATCCGGTCATCCTTGACGTGCAGCTCGAGCTTGCAGCCCACGCCGCAGTAGGGGCAGGTGGTGGTGACGATGCGGTCGGCGAGGTTCATCGAAGCTTCTAGGCAAAGGAATCAGGTTGGAAGTCGTCCAGGGGCTTGCCCTGCTCCAGCAGCCAGGCCCGGCGTGACTTGAGGGCACCCGTGGGGCAGACGCCCACGCACTGGCCGCAGAACACGCAGGTCGTGAGGGGCATGGGCCGGCCCCAGAAGGTGGCGATCTGCGTGTCGAAGCCACGCTTGCCGAAGTTGAGGGCGTAGGCGTACTGGGCATCGCTGGCGCAGACCTGCACGCAGCGCCAGCAGAGGATGCACTTGGCATAGTCCCGGACATACATGGGGTTGTCATCGACCAGCGGGGGCTCCCGCCGGAGGGCGTCCGGGAAGCGCCCGGGATTCGCGCCGTACTCCTTCATGAGTGCCTGGATCTCCGGTGCCTGGGAGAGGTCCACGGTGGCGGCCAGCATCTCCAGCACCGTGCGCCGGGCGCGGCACACGCGCTCCGTCCGGGTCTGCACCTTCATGCCGGCCGAGACCGCCGCCACACAGGCCGGCACCAGGGTCCGGCCGCCCTCCACCTCCACCACGCAGATCCGGCAGAGGGCGTTGGCCGTGCAGAAGTCGTGGTAGCAGATCGTGGGGATGGAGATGCCGGCGGACTGGGCGGCCTTGTGGATCGTCGTGCCGGGCGCCGCGTGCACGGCCTGGCCATCGATGGCGAGCTCGATGCGCGGTTCCATGCCTCACCTCCCCTCGAACAGGGCCGGCCAGAGCTTCATGGCGCTGAGGACAGCCGAGGCGGCGGTCTGGCCCAGGCCGCAGAGGGAGGCGTCCGTCATGGTCCAGCCCACGTCCTGCAGCCGCTCGGAATCGCCGGGCAGGGGC
>CAYZND010000468.1:0-2552 GCA_964479495.1 uncultured Mesoterricola sp. | reverse complement strand
CCTCCGTGCTCATCCTGGACGAACCCACCTCCGCCCTGGCCCGCCACGAGATCGAGAGCCTGTTCCAGGTCATCCATCGCTCCCGCGAGCAGGGCGTCATCGTCATCTTCATCACCCACAAGCTCAACGAGATCCGCGGCGTGGCGGACTTCGTGACCGTCATCCGGGACGGTCGCTTCGTGGGCACCATCCCCATCGGCGAGGCGACCCCCAAGGCCATCGTGGACATGATGTTCGGCGAGACCCAGATCCTTTCCCGGCCCACCGACCTGCCCGTGTCCGAGGACGTGGTCCTGGAGGCGAGGGGCCTCACACGAAAACACCACTTCACGGATGTCTCCTTCCGGCTCCGCAAGGGTGAGATCCTTGGCATCGCGGGCATGCTGGGGGCCGGACGATCGGAGCTGTTGCGCTCCATCTTCGGAGCCG
This sequence comes from uncultured Mesoterricola sp., assembly GCA_964479495.1. GTDB lineage: Bacteria > Acidobacteriota > Holophagae > Holophagales > Holophagaceae > UBA1801. The sequence goes on along the minus strand of CAYZND010000468.1, from coordinate 2,123 downwards.
ATCCCCTGGACACGGGCGAGCTGATCGTCCACGGCACCACCGTCACAAGCCCTACGATACCGGCCATGAAGAAGCTGGGATTGGCCATGACCCCGGAGAACCGCAAGGAAGAGGGCCTGGTCCAGACCCTGAGCATCAAGGACAACCTTTGCTACGCGAGCCTCTCCAGCATCGCGGCCTTCGGTTTCCTGACGCGCCGGAAGCAGGAGCCCATCGTCCAGCGTTGGGTCAAGGAGCTGCACATCAAGGTCTCCAGTGCCGAGCACCCCGTCTCCTCCCTCAGCGGCGGCAACCAGCAGAAGGTGGTCGTTGGGAACTGGCTGAACACGGAGCCCTCGATCATCTTCTTCGACGAGCCCAGCCGGGGCATCGACGTCCAGGCCAAGCAGCAGATCTTCCAGATCATGTGGGACCTCAGCCGGAGGGGCCTGAGCGTGATCTTCGTCTCCACCGAGCTGGAGGAGCTGATGGAGGTCTGCCACCGGATCCTGATCATGGACAGCGGCCGCATCCGCGCGGAAACCACACCCGAACGAACCTCTCTCGACGAACTTTACGCCCTGTGCATGGAGGCCTGATCCCGATGCCCGTCCACACCAAGCCTCGACTTCATGTCAGCGCCTTCGCCCTGGAGCTCATCCTCCTGGTGATCATCGGCTTCCTGTGCTTCTTCGCGCGAGGGTTCGCCACCTGGGACAACTTCCTGAACATCCTGCGGAACGCCTCCACCACCGGCATCATCGCCTTCGGCATGACGTTCGTGATCATCGCCGGGGAGATCGACCTGAGCGTGGGCTCCGCGATCGCATTCTATGGCTGCCTGCTGGCGGTGATCACGGAGAAGCTGGCGGCCAGGGAGTACCCGCTGGTCCCCGTCATCCTGCTTGCCGTGGCCGTCTGCTTCGGGCTCGCCATCCTGACGGGCCTCTTCACCGGCTGGGTGCGCCACCGCTTCGCCGTACCCACCTTCATCACCACACTCGCGTGGATGGCTGCCCTCCGGGGCGGCGGCTACCTGCTCACCAACAGCTTCCCGGTGACGCCCTTCCCGGAGTGGTTCAACTTCTTCGGCAGCGGCTACGCCTTCGGCATCCCCTTCCAGGCCATCGTCTTCCTGATCCTGTTCGGCGTGACCTGGTTCATCTCGCGGTTCACCACCTTCGGCCGGGCCGTGTATGCCATCGGCGGCAATGCGGAGTCCGCACGCCTCAGCGGCATCAACGTGCTGCGGAACCGCATGGTCATCATGGCTCTCACCAGCGTGTTCTCGGTGATCAGCGCCGTCATGGTGGCCTCCCAGATCCAGGCGGGCAACCCCACCGTGGGGACCAGCTGGGAGTTCACGGTGATCTCGGCCTGCGTCATCGGCGGCGTCAGCCTCATGGGCGGCAAGGGCCGCATCTGGGGTACCTTCGTGGGCGTCATGTTCCTGGAGATCATCCTGAACGGCATGACGCTCCTGAACGTCGATGAATACTGGCAGTACGTGGCCCGCGCCGTGCTGATCCTGGGCGCCGTGCTCATCTACCAGAGCCAGGAGATCCGGCAGAAGGACTGACCAGGGTCCATGCGAACATCAGAAGCGGAAGCCGGAATGGCCTCCTGCGAAACGTGTCCCCTTACGGAAGGCATTCGGAATGAAACAGATAGACCTTGTGCTCGGCATCGACATCGGCGGAACGAACACCACGTTCGGCTACCTTGATCGCGCCGGGACCTGCTTCGCCGAAGACACCATGCCCACCCGGGCCGAGGAGCCATCCGAGGCCTTCTTCCCCCGCCTGTTCGAGCGCGCGGAAGCTCTCCGGAAGCCCCTCTCCACCCACCGGCTGGTCGGCATCGGCGTGGGAGCCCCCAACGGCAACTACTACCGGGGCACCATCGAGGATCCGCCCAACATCCCCTGGGGGTTCGTGGACGTGCGTGCCGAGATGGCCAGGCACTGGACCGTCCCCATCGCCGTCACCAACGACGCCAACGCAGCGGCTTTCGGGGAGCTGCTGTTCGGCGCCGGGAAGGACATGCGCGACTTCATCGTCATCACCCTGGGCACCGGCCTCGGCAGCGGCATCGTGGTGAACGGCGAGCTGGTGCACGGCCACAGCGGCTTCGCAGGAGAGATC
>CAYZND010000467.1:0-2558 GCA_964479495.1 uncultured Mesoterricola sp. | reverse complement strand
CTTGCGGGGCGCAGCCGACGCTCGAATCATCTCGAGCCGGCCAATGGGATCCAGAGAAATCCAGATCCTTCCTGCTGTCCGATCGCGTCCCGTTTTTGAACCCTGGCGCAGTGTTCAAGCGGTGCTCTACCGTCACGACTGGGTCCTGATGGACGGGGATAGCGCGGCGGGGTGGACCCCACAGGAAATGGCAGGCCCCTCCTTCCCATCCTTCGGTCGCCCAGCCCCCACCTGGGGAGGCGCCAGGGGAGAGGCTTGAAGCCACGGTGGCTTCCGTCCTAGCCACCGGCTGGGCGGTCCTTGAAGAAGGGGAAGCGCTCCCGGGTGCGGGCGACGAGAGCCTTGTCGATGGCGGGGGCGATGTGGATCCCCTCTCGGTCGCCCGAATCCAGCACGACCTTGCCCAGGGGGTCGTAGAGCATGGAGTTGCCGCTGTATTCCAGGAAGGGATCTGCGCCGGTCCGGTCCACGCCCACGACGTAGGCCTGGTTCTCGATGGCCCGGGCCCGCAGCAGGGTCATCCAGTGCTCGGATCGCCGGGCGGGCCAGCTGGCGATGACCACGTACACCTCCGTCTGGTCGGCCCGGTCCCAGAAGAGCTGGGGAAAGCGCAGATCGAAGCAGATGGCGGGGGTGACCTTGAAACCCTCCAGGTCGAAGGTCTCCGGGTGTGTCCCGGGTTTGTAGTCCTTGTCTTCCCCCGCAAAGGAGTAGAGGTGCATCTTGGAATAGGAGGAGGCCACGTTCCCTTTCCGGTCCAAGGTGAAGAGCCTGTTGTACCCGTCCTGGACGCCACCGAAGGAAACCCAGGCCGCACGGTCGCGGGCGAGGCCCCGGAAGAAGGCCAGATCCTCCCCGGTCGTCGTGGCGATGTCCCGGTTCATGGTGAACCCGCTGAGGGTCATCTCGGGGAAGACGATCCAGTCGTAGGAGCCGGTGCATTCCTCCACGAGGCCCCGGATCTTGTCGCGGTTGGCCTTGGGGTCTTCCCAGACCTGATCGAACTGGCAGAGGGCGATCTGCATGGTGGCTCTTACTTGGACTCGGCTTTGAGGGTCATCGCCACCTTCTCGGCCGTGAGGGGCATGGTCTTCAGGCGGAGGCCCAGGGCGTCGTGGATGGCGTTGGCGATGAGGGGGGCGGCGGGGATCATGGTGTGCTCACCCACACCACGGGCGCCGAAGGGACCATCCGGCTGGGGCACCTCGACGAGGATCGGCACGATCTCCTGTGGCAGATCCAGCGTCGTGGGCAGCTTGTAGTCCGTGAAATGGGGATTCATGAGACGGCCTGCGGCATCGTACCCCATGTCCTCGTACATGGCCGTGGCGAAGCCCTGGACCAGGCCTCCGATGATCTGGTCGTGGATCAGGCCCGGGTTGATGGCCTTTCCGACATCCACGGCCAGGGCGCATTTCAGGATGTTCATCCGGCCCGTCTCCCGGTCCACTTCCAGGGTGACGCCCGCCGCGCCGACGGTGTAGTGGACGTTCGGATGTCCGCCCTGGCTGGTTTCCGGGTCGCTGATGGCCGAGGTGAACTCGGGCATGAACATGCCGCTGGCCAGGATCGGCCCCCCCTTGAAGGTGTGGTCGTGGGCCTGGAGCCCGGTGATGACGAAATCCGTGAAGGGCAGACGGAATGCGGGATCCGTCTTGCACTTCACGCACTCGTCCTCCAGGAAGAGGTCCTCCTTGGCCAGGCGATAGACGCGGTGGACCAGATCGAAGATCTTCTCCCGGGCTTCCAGCGCCGCGCGCTTCACGGCATTGCCGCAGCCCCAGGTGACGTGGGAGGCCACGGTCTGCCATTCGTACGCGTTGCGGTCCGTGTCCGGCGTCTCGACCCGGATCTTGTGGGGCGGCACGCTCAACACGTCCGCGGCGATCTGAGCCATGACGGTGAGCAGTCCCTGGCCGATCTCCATGCCGGAGATGAGGATGTTGAGACTGCCGTCCTCGTTGAACTTGAGGAAGGCACAGGACGAGGCGTTGGGAGGCATGGCCGGTGCCTTCCAGAAGCAGGCGAAGCCCTTGCCGATGGCCTTCCTGGGATCCGGGCTCTCCTCCTTCCTTCCCCAGCCGATCTCGCTGGCCACGCGGTCGATGGCTTCCGTCAGGCCGCTGGGATTCATCTCGGCGCCGTAGGCCAAGGTGTCTCCGCCCTGGATCGCGTTGTGCCGGCGCAGGTCCACGGGATCCATTCCGAGCTCAAGGGCCAGGCGTGTGAGGTGGGATTCCAGGCCGAAGGTGAACTCGGAGTATCCGAAGCCGCGGTACGGGCCACCCGGAGGCAGGTTCGTGTAGACACATACGGAGTCGATCCAGACGTTGGGAATGCGGTAGGGGCCCGTGGCCGAAAGGCCCGTCGCGTTCACCACGTTGGCTCCGTATTCCACGTACGCACCGGCATCCCAGTGGAGGATGTGCTCCAGGGCCACGAGCGTGCCGTCCCGCATCGCCCCCACCTTGATCCGGGCTCGGAGGCCCTGGCGCTGGTAGGTGTTGCGGAACTCCTGCTCGCGGGTCCAGCGCAGCTTGATCGGATGGCCCTTGACC
>CAYZND010000466.1:0-2573 GCA_964479495.1 uncultured Mesoterricola sp. | reverse complement strand
TCGAGCACCCGCTCCAGCAGCCCCTTGAAGGCCTGCTCGGCCCGCTCTCGCGCCTTCGGGTCGCGCATGACCCGTGACATGTAGTGGTAGCCCAGGGTGATGGAGCGCAGCTCGAACACGCACTGTTCGGCATCAGCGCCCGGGGCCGCCGACCGAAAGGCCTGGGCCAGCGTCTTCTGGGCCACTCGCTGGCGTTCCACCAGGAACTCCCGGGGAGCGCCCTCCCGGTCGTCCAGCTCGAAGGAGGCCGCCAGCACCGGGCAGCCGCCCGGCAGGTCCGGGTTGTCGATCCAGTCCAGCCAGCCGAGGAACAAGGCCCGGAGCCGGTCCGCGCCGGGCGCCGCCGCATCCACCGAGGGCTGCACGAACGTCCGGAAGCGTTCCCAGGCGTGCTCCAGCACCGCCACCTGGAGGGCCTCCTTGGAGCCGAAGTGGACGAAGAGCCCGCTCTTGGACAAGTCCAGGGCCTTGGCGAGGGTGCCGATGGTGAGGCCGGACAGGCCGTCCCGGCTGGCGATGCGCATCGCCTCGTCCAGGATCCGGCCTCGTGTGATGGCTCCCTTGCCCATGCGTCCAGTGTCTCCCGGCTGAGCGGAAAGAAAAGGCTTGCATCCTTAGTTGGATGCTTCCATTAATACGAACGATCGTTCTTTTTTGTTCTCCATCGTGGGGAACCCACTCCAGGAGCCCAGCCATGAGCCGTCAGCCCGAGAACCTCCGTGAAGGAAAGAGCTACCGCAGCGCCGAGTTCGGCACCCCCGCCCAGTGGAGCGAGTTCGTCATGAACCATCCGGGCCTGGGCCCTGTGCCGGGAAAGACCTTCCTTGGGAAGGTGCTAGGGCTCACGGGCATGGAGGTCTCCTTCGGCTCCCTGGCCCCCGGCCGGTCCATCCCCTTCCTCCACGCCCACCGGCAGAACGAGGAGCTCTACGTGGTGCTGGCGGGTCAGGGGGAGATGCAGGTGGATGGGGAGGTGTTCCCCTTGAGCCCCGGCAGCGCCGTGCGCATCGCTCCCGCGGGCGAGCGCTGCTGGCGGGCCACGGGCACGGAACCCCTTGCGTATCTGGTGGTGCAGGCCCAGGCAGGTAGCCTGGGGCAGGCCACCGCCGCCGATGGCATGATTCCCGACCGGCCCGTGGTGTGGTGAGCGCCATGGACCACGTGTTCAGCGAAGCGATCCGCCGCCTGCCCCTGGCGGACATCCCCATCGCCGGCTGCACGGGCTACCTCTCCCAGTCGGAGACCCACCAGCTCGTGTTCATGACCTTCGAGCAGGAGGTGGACCTGCCCGAGCACGCCCACGCCGCTCAGTGGGGCGTGGTGCTGGCGGGTTCCATCGAGCTGACCATCGGCGGGGTCCGCGCCACCTACCGGAAGGGCGACACCTACACCATCCCCGCGGGCGTGCAGCACTCGGGGCGCATCTTTGCAGGCTTCGCGGCCATGGACTTCTTCGACCAGCCGGACCGCTACCGAGCCAAGTGAGGGAGGAACCATGGACACGACCCTGCTGACGGATCCCTACCTGGAGGACTTCGTCGCCAAGTACGACCGCTGGATCGAGGAAGGGAAGGTGCCCCACGCCGCGCGGATCATTCCCATCGCGGAGTCCCTGGAGTCCCGCCCCTGGGTGATGCCCGCGGAGCAGGTGCTGGAGATCCTGCGCGGTGCGCGGTCCCTGGCGGTCTGGCCCTGCGTCTGCCGGACCCACTACCAGCGGTGCGACAAGCCCGTGGAGGTGTGCCTGCTCCAGGACCAGCCCGCGGACGTCCTGGTCGCGCGGGGCGCGGCACGTCCCGTGACGCTGGAGGAGGCCGCGGACCTGCTGAAGCTCGCGGACATCCACGGCCTCGTCCACATGGGGTTGTACATGCCCGACCACGGCCTCAGCGCCGTGTGCAGCTGCTGCGCCTGCTGCTGCCACGAACTCCAGATCCTCCAGAAGCTGGGGCGCCGGGACCGCCTCGCCCGCTCCGAGTATGCCGCCGTGACGGACCTGGAGGCCTGCACCCACTGTGGCGCCTGCGTAGACCGCTGCGCCTTCGGGGCGCGCGCCATGCCGGAGGGCCGCCTGCGGTATCACGCCGAGGACTGCATGGGCTGTGGGCTCTGCGTCACCGTCTGCGGCGCCACGCGGATGGAGGTTGCCGGATAGGCGCCTCAAGGTGCGCTTCTTTCCCTGGTTCCGCGTTCCCGCGGGACTCGGGTCGCCGAGGAGAGTCCTGGCCTGGCTTCCGATGGGACCACCCCGTACGCATCCACCTGGGCACGGAGCGGACAACAGGTTCGAGCTTCAAGGAGGCAGCTCGCCATTCGTCTCTTCGACCAGCCGGACCGCTACCGCGGAAAGGAATGATCCTTCAGCGGAGGGTGCCGAACACCTCCACCTCGTCGAGGTGGAACCAGTTCTCTTCCGCGAGCTGAAGCCTCACGTAGCGGGCGGACAGGTTCCCAAGGGAGATCTTGAGGGGTTTGCCGTCCGCGCCGCCGAAGATGCTACCGTCGTGGCGATAGGCCGCCTGCCAGGTCTTGTTGTCGGCCGACACGAGCACCTGCAGGGTGCGCGCACGCTC
>CAYZND010000465.1:1819-2592 GCA_964479495.1 uncultured Mesoterricola sp. | reverse complement strand
GGGTTCAGGGGCCGGCGCAGGAGCCGTCCCCTCCAGGCGCTCGGTCAGTTTCGCCACCTGCGCTTCCAACCGCGAAAGGCGTTCGTTCAGGTCTTGGAGGGGATCGATCATGGGTTGTCCGAGAGCAATGAGGATGCGGACATCATAGCGGCACTCCCGCGGAATCCGGTCCCGGCCCCCAGCCGGTATCCTGATCCGATGGATACGCCGCTCCTCCTCGCCCTGGCCCGCGCCAAGTTCCGCGCCGGCTGCCACGCCGTGGAGACGGTGACCGTGGGACGCCATTTCCTGGCCCTATCCTGGGTACCCGACCGGCGCGAAGCCTTTGCCAACCACGGGTGGACCTGGGTCTTCCTGCTGGCGCCCGCCCCGGAGCTGTGGCTCCTCCACGACAAGGACGAGGCCTTCCGCCTTCTCAAGGAGCAGGCCCAGGGCGACGCCACGCGACGCTGGGGCCTGGAATTGAAAGGGGCGCGGCTTTCGGCGGTGGAGGGCGATCCCCGGGAGCGCTGGCTGGGCCTGCGTTTCCAGCGGCGAGCCATCACGGGGCGCATCGAGCAGACCCGCCTCGCCTTCCAGGGCATCCCGGGCCGCGGGGGGCTGAGGCTCGATGGGACGGATCCGCTGACGCTGGTCCGGCTCGGCCTGGGGCAGCCCTTTCCGGCCGAATCTCCCGAGCCCATGGGCGAACCCCCGGGCCTCCGCCGCTGGCGGGAGGCCTGGGGCTCGCGCCTGGAGGCGGCCCTGCAAGGCGAGATCTTCGAAGTGCTGCC
>CAYZND010000465.1:0-1809 GCA_964479495.1 uncultured Mesoterricola sp. | reverse complement strand
GGGGAGGGGCGGCTCCTGGACCGGCACCACGCTTGGTCCCTGGAGCGGGCCCGCAAGCTCCTCTCCGATCCCCGCCAGGCGGCCCGGGACCGCAAGCTGCGCCTGGAGCGGGCCCGCCTCGAGCGCTATGGCGAGGCCCTGGCCAAGGACAAGGCGCGGCACGAGGCGGGCTTGGCCCTGCGGGGGCCGGCGGGCCGGCTCTCCGCCGAGCTCTACCGGCTCAAAGGTGCGAGTGGCCGCGTCGAGCTGCTGGATGGGACCACCCTGGACCTGCCCGAGGGGCAGCGCGCCGAAGAAGTCGTACAGCGGTGGTTCTCCGCCGTGAAGCGGGCGGAGCGCGGCCTGGGACGCGTGGCGGAGCTGGAGGGCGAGCGGCAGCGGCAGCTCCGGGACCTGGACGCACTGCCCGCAGAGGGCATGGAGATCAAGACAGGAAGTGCAGCGAAGAAGACCGTAAAGCCGGGTTCATCGGCGAAGGGGAAGAAGGGCATGGAGAAGGAAGCGAAGCGGCAGGATGGCAAGGGGCGTGCGTTCCGCAGCGTGATGGTGGAAGGCTTCGAGGTGCTCATCGGGAAGGGCGATGCGGACAACGATGCCCTCACCTTCAAGGTGGGCAACCCCTGCGACTTCTGGCTCCATGTGGCCAGCGTGCCCGGAAGCCACGTCCTCATCCGCAACCCCGACAAGGTGAGCGAGCCGCCCCGGGAGGTCGTGGAGCGGGCCGCCCAGCTGGCCGCCTTCTACTCCAAGGCCCGGGATGGCGGGAAGGTGGAGGTGCACTTCTGCCGCGTCTCCGATGTCAGCAAGCCCCGGGGCTTCGCCCCCGGGAAGGTGATGCTGAAGACCTACAAGAGCATCCGGGTGTACCCCAAGGAGTAGGCATGCCGCGACGCGCTGCCCTGCTGTTGGCCGGAGCCCTGGCCTGTTCCGCCGAGGAGATCCCGCCCGATCCCTGCGAACCGCTCCTGGCCGCCAGCCGGGACCGCGCCGCCTGGCCGGGCCTCGTGGTGGATGTCCCCCGTGGCGACACTTTGCGGGTTCAGGTCAAGAGTGTGGGCCTTCGGACGATCCGCTTGGCCGGTCTGCGCGCTCCCGACCTGGGAGAACCCCTCGGGCAGGTCTCCCGCTTCCACCTGGCGCGGCTGGCCAAGGGGCTTCGGATCTTCCTGGTCCTGGAGCCGCCGCCTGGTGCTTGGCCCAGCGAAGTGATCGCGCTGGTGGAGGATTTCGCAGAGGCCCAGCTCGAAGCGGGAATGGGCTGGTACCGGCCCGAGGAGGAAGCGCTGCTGGGAGCCTATGTCTCCTGCCGCTGCCGGACGGCTGCGGAGCGGGCCCGTGCGGCGGCACGCGGGGTCTGGACGCCCTAGAAGCCGCCTTTCTTCAGGTTCTGGGCAAAGGCCCGGCTCCACTTCTCCAGCTTGTCCTGGATGCCTGTAAATGCCGTTCCGCTGAGGCAGCGGTGGTGGACGGCCAGCAGCAGCTCGCCCGTCTGGATGTCCACGAGCTTCAGGTCCCAGGTCGCGCTGGCGGTGCCCGGTCCCACGGGCAACAGGAGACGGGTGACATCCGATCCCGCATTCGCATCCACGAAGCGGCCCACCAGGACGATGTCGCCCGCTGTGCTCGAGAAGGTGGCCGTACCGGCCAGGGCCCGGGACAGATCACTCCGCAGCTGGATGGGGAAGAAGTAGGTGAGCTCGGTGGCCTTCTGGAGATCCTTGTCGTTCCGGCCGGGCACGATCATCACGGGGGGTTCCCAGGCGCGCAGGAGGAGGGTGCGTCCCGTCAGATCCAGACCGGGTTTCATCC
>CAYZND010000464.1:0-2594 GCA_964479495.1 uncultured Mesoterricola sp. | reverse complement strand
CGGGGCCCAGGACGTTCACCGAGGCACGTCCCCGCTCCACCAGGAGCAAGGCCCCCAGGGCGAACGCGGCGACGATGAGGGCGAAGGACCAGGCGGGCTGGCCGCGCCCGACGATCCGGTTCGCGAGCAGGGCGCCCAGGGCGGCGAGGCTGATCGTCACGGTGCACTCGATCGCGAAGGGCGCGACCGTGCGGCCGAGTTCGATCAGGATCTCCATGTCATGCCCCGCGGTTCCGCGCGGCCTCGATCAGGGCGGCAAGCCGCGCGTATTCGTCCTCGGGCAGCTTCCCGTCCCCGGACTGGATGAGGGCCGCCACGGCGCTGGAGGCCGAGTTGTTGAAGAAGGTGGCCAGCACGTTCTGCAGGGCTTCCGCGCCCGCCTCGTGGACCGGGACCACCGGAACGTAGATGAACCGCTTGCCCTCCACCTCGTGTCGCAGCAGCCCCTTGGTCTCGAGGATGGACAGCAGGGTCCGGACCGAGGAGTTGCTCACCTCATCCGGGAGGTCGTCCCGGATCTCCTCCGCCGTGGCCCGGCCGCGCCGGTAGATGCGGTCCATGATCTGTCGCTCGCGCCGGCTGAGCTTCTCTTTCAAGGCTGCGCTCCCTCTCGTGGTTCACCTAGAAGGTTCCTTCCCGGCCTTCCCCTGTCAACGTGGCTTGCTAACTTTTTCGCAGGTGCGGCCGGCCTACGGGGCGGCCAGGGCGGCCATCAGGTCCGGATCCTCGGTCTCCTGGGCGGCCTCCACAAGCGTGGGCCCGGTGTTCGCAATGGTCAGCCCCAGGCCTTCCACCACACGGCCGATGCCCTCGGCCGTCTTCGCGTTCCGGTCCGCCCCGGCTGCCACCAGGAGGCGCACCATCCCCGCGTCACGCCCCAGGATGGCCCACTCCAGGGGGAGGGTGCCGTCCACCGAGCGGCCGTTGGGATCGAGGCCCAGCTTGAGCAGCCGCATGATCCGGTCCGTGTCTCCGGCGCGGACCGCGGCGTTGAGCACGCTGGTGGCGAAGGGCAGGGCCCGGTTCGCCGCCGTGGCGAAGAAGAAGGGCGCGGGATCCAGGGCCAGGAGCGGCCCGGCCCCCGGGTCGAAGAGGACGCCGAAGTGCACGTAGGGGATGTCATCGGGCAGGCCTGCGCCCAGGGCCCCGATGGGGTCCCCCGCAGCCACCTGCGTGCCCGGGGCCACGGCACTCGTGCCGTAGCGGTTGAGCGCGTAGCGGGTCCGCAGGCCCGAGCCGTGATCGATCTCCACCAGGGTGCCGTGGACCGGATCGACCCGGTGGGAGAGCACCACGCCGGCGGCAGCCGCCCGCACGGGGACGGGGCGGCCGTCCCACAGGTTCCAACCGAGGTTGGCCAGGGGCCTGTGGCGCCTCAGGGCCGCGAAGGTCGCCCAGGGATCCCGGAGCCGGACCTGGCCGTCCAGGGGCAGCCCCAACGGTCCCGGGAGCGCCGCGGTGAAGGTCCGGCCCTGGTAGTCCAACCGGGCCGTGATCCGGGGGCCATCCTGGCTGACCGTGAAGCAGATGCCCGCGCCGTCCAGCGTCGTCAAGGCATCGAGGCGGGCGGGCCAGCTGGTGGTGCACCCGTCGCCGGCCGCGGCCAGGGAAGCGCCGCACAGGGCCCAGCCGGCCATCCGGGTCAGGAATGAAGGGCATGACTTTGTCTTCATGGGGGTCACCCGTCCTTTCGAGATGGTGATGGGGCTTCCCGGGGGCCTTGCGATGCATCTGCTAAAAATTTAGCAATTCAGGGGTCGCCGTCAAGGGGCTTCTGCTAAAAAATTGGCACAATATCCGTATCCCAGGCTCGAACCCGAAGAGGTGACGTTCCGTCGCGGCCGGTGAGAAGATGCAGGCGCTCCCTTCGAAAGGCCTTCGATGCCCGACCTCCATCCCAAGGACCCCCTCCACGGCATCACCCTGGAGCATCTCCTCACGCAGCTGGTGGAGCGCCTTGGGTGGGAGGAGCTGGGCCGGCGCATCGACCTCCAGTGCTTCCGCAAGGACCCCAGCCTCAAGTCGAGCCTCACCTTCCTGCGCAGGGCGCCCTGGGCCCGGAAGAGGGTGGAAGAGCTCTACCTGCGCGAGACGAGGGGCTGAGTCCATGGAGCATGAGACCGCCTTCGTCAAAGCCTTCCTCAAGCGCGAGAAGTGGGCCCGCTACCTGCAGCTGCTGGGCAACCGCCGACGCCGCGCCGAGATCCTCGTGCGGCTGGACCGCAAGCTGGACTACCTGCCCGGGCTCGCGAGGGAGGTCCCGGAGGACCAGGATCATCCCGAGGGCCTGGAGGCGCTGCTGCGCGCCCAAGGCGCTCCGGCCACCTGCCATGTCCTCGCGAACGGCCTGCCCCTGGATGGCCGCGAGGTGCCCCTCCGGGAAGCCCTGAAGGCCATCTGCCTGCACCCGCACGGCTCCGTCCTCTCCTGCATCCCCGGGCGCCTGGCGTACTACCGGCCGGAAGTCCCGGAACGGGGCGTGCTTTTGATCAAACCCTGAGCTCCGGCGGCGGCGAACACGTCACCGAGAACGGTTCGCCTGTGCGGGGGTGGGGCAGGGACAGGCGGAGGGCATGGAGGAGGTAGCCTTCATC
>CAYZND010000463.1:0-2595 GCA_964479495.1 uncultured Mesoterricola sp. | reverse complement strand
CATCTACGGCTTCGCCTACCTTCCGAAGCTGATGCCCCACCAGCGCCGGCTTCCCGTGGACCTGCTGCCCACACCGGAGCAGCGGCTGGAGCTGCTGATCCTCGCCACCGAGATCCTGGAACAGCATGGGTACGTGGCCATCGGCATGGACCACTTCGCCCGCCCCGAGGACGAGATGGCCAAGGCCGTGAAGGAAGGCCGCCTCATCCGCAATTTCATGGGCTATGCCGTGGCGGCGGGCAGCGATCTCCTGGGCTTCGGCCCCAGCGCCATCTCCAACGTGGCAGGGGTCTACAGCCAGAACGAGAAGAACCTCGCGCGCTGGGAGCGCCATGTGCGCGGCGGCGAGTTCGCCACCGCCAAGGGACATCGGCTGTCGGAGGACGACCTCCTGCGCCGCTGGGTGATCCATACCCTCATGGGCGCCTTCGAGCTGCGCTGGTCCGAACTGAAGGAGCGCTACGGCCTTGACGGCCCCGTGCACTTCGCCGATGCCCTCGAAGAGCTGAAGCAGGAGGCGTCCCTGGGCACCGTGGAGGTCCGTCCCGAGGGCGTCTTCATCACGCCCGTTGGCCGGCGCTTCGTGCGCAATCTCGTGCAGCCCTTCGACGCATACCTGCGGAAGCTTGCGCCCAGCACGGCCTTCAGCCGTACGGTGTGAGCCGAGGGCCGACGTCGAGGCCCGTGAAAACCCCTGGCGGCCGGAAGAATGTGTGACAGGATGCTTTCGCAGATCCCTCCAGGACCATCCATGCCCGAGAATCCCTACTCCTCGCCGAACGCCCCCCTTGATGGCACGCCCTTGGGCGTGCTGCAGGAGGCGCCGGGGGCGAGGGCGGCCTTCCACTGCGGGCTCTGGGCGCTGATCACCCTGCTCCTCTGCATGCCCGCCTCCATCGCCCTGGGCATCATCGCCTTGGTCCAGTCGAAGAAGGCCAGCAGCCTCGCGCAGGAGGCGCCGGAGCGGTATGTCCCCCCCTCCAGCGCCGGGAGGATCATGGGCATCATCGCCCTCTCCGTCCTTCCCGTCGTCATGATCATCGGCATGGTCTCCGCCATCGCGATCCCGGCGCTCGTGCAGCAGCGGGGCCGCGCCCGGGACCGGATGGCCATGCAGAACGTCATCACGCAGTCCCAGGAGCTGGCGGTGCGCTGCCAGGAGGTCTTCGCCAGCGGGGGTGAAGAGGCCTCCGTCGTACCGCTCCTCGAGAGCCATCTCCGGGAGCGCGCCGGTCTCGACAAGAACCCGTGGAATCCGGCCCAGCCCGCCTTCTCGTACACGATCACCGTGGTGGACGACATGGAGCGCGAGGCGCTGATCGACTTTGCCAAGGGGCAGGCCACGGTGCTGGGGCAGGGCACCTTCGTCCTCCAGCTCCCCAGCAAGCCCGGCGAGCCGGTCCAGCATGCCGGCCACCTGGTGGGCGCGACGCGGATTCAGCGGCTGATCGACGACTCGAACGTCTTCGTGAAGGCGATCGATCTCTGAAGGCGGAAGCGGAGGCGTGCGAAGCTCTGGCGTTTCCCCGAGGAAAGCCGGGGACCATCCACCCGGGCACGTATAATCCTGGCCATGCCTCCCGTCTTCCCGCGACGTGCCTTCCTGGCGTTCCTGGCCGCTCTGCCAGGGCTGAGGCTGCGCTCGGCCGAGTCCGCACATCCTGCGTACGTGCCCAGCTTCCTCCATCCCAACGACCGCTGGGTGGCCCTGCGCGGTGACCGAGGCTTCGGGATCACGGTCATGGATCTGGAGACGGGCCGGGAGGTGAAGCGTTTCGACTTCAACCAGTGGGGGACCCTGTACGGCGAGGGGGGTCTCTTCTTCGACCCCAGCGGACGGTTCCTGGTGATGGGCCACGAGGGGAAGTTCCTGTCCTTCCTGGTGCGCTGGGACCTCGAGGGGAGCGGTGCGGAAAGGGCCTTCTCCCTCGAGAAGGCCCGCGAAGGAGACACTGCGATCCTTCCGGATCTCTACAGCAGCGGGCTGGAGTGCCCCCCCTTCCAGCTGCCCCCGCCCGGCGGGATCCTGCGCCTGGCGGATTCCGATTGGACCCTCTCCGGCTTCCGCTTGATTCGACGGCGGTCATCGCGGCCCACGGGCACCTTCCTGAAGCGACCCTTCGGACCGCTGTGGACCACCTCCCTGGGACGACGCGTGTGGGAGGTGCTGCAGGAACCCGCCGAGCGCTGGGCGGAGATCCGCTACCGCCCCGGCCGCCTGCGGGTCACCCGCTGCCCCTCGATCTGGATGTATGGAGAATCCTGGGGGGCTCATCCCGTGAGGGTCGCGGCCCGCCGGACGCGCGACTCGGTGCTGGTGTGGTCAGGCTATTCCACGGTTCGCGAGTACGACGCCTCCACCCGCGAACTGCTCCGCTGCGTGTGTGCGACCATGCCCCAGACGGGGCTGCTGGCCTTCGGCCGGGACCGCTTCCAGATGCTCGCGGCCAGGCCCCTGGGCACCGCGGTGGCCTGGGACCGGAAGGGGTCGCCTTCGCGGGTGGCCGGAAGCATCGAGCCCCACATCACCCGGCCGCCCGTTGAGGAACTGGGGGTGCCCACCGAACATTCGACCCCCGAGTACCCCCTCTATAC
>CAYZND010000462.1:0-2598 GCA_964479495.1 uncultured Mesoterricola sp. | reverse complement strand
TTCACCCGCATCGAACCAGATCAGCTGGCAGTGCTGGCAGGCATCCAGGTTTCTCCGGTGGCCGTCCTGAGGCGGTCCCGAATGCATGACCCTGAAACAGGCGGGACAATGACGCATGCCCCTCACGGCTGTCGAAAGGCCACTCCAGATCTGATCCGCGATGCGCGTGCGAAGCGCTTGCCGGAGCACGGCGAGAGGAGTCGCCACCCCCGGCACTTCGGGCATTCCCACATCGAGCCTGTGGCGACGTCAAAGCGGGACAGCGGCAGGCTGCAATCAGGGCATTCCATATGCGTGGGCGCTCCAGCGGGATTCAAGGACACCGAGGGATGCGTCATTCTCAACGCGCAATAGATGGAATCCTACTTCAGAGGCCGAACGGTCCCGCTTGTGCGGTGAACGGGCGGTGTCTGAGGGATGGCAGGATGAGGACGACTGCCTCCGTCACCGGGTTTTGGTGAGGGTAAATGAGATGGGCTGGCCTCCGCCTCCGGGGGAGGTCAAGGTTCCTGTCATGGTCTCCCGCGTATAGGTGCCGGTGGCCTTCACGGGGCCGCTGCCGGAGTTGGTCTGGCTCTGGTTCTCCGGCGCACCCTGGGCACCACCATAATCCACGTTGAACTTCGTGGTGCCCTTGGACACCCCCTCCGCGCTGAAGGAGCCATCTTTGGCCGTTCCCGCCAGGTCGCCCACCGCGCTCATCTGCAGGCTCATGCCGATGCCTGCGGTGGCTCCGGAGACGCCCAGTCCGGACATGTCGCCCTTCAGCTCGAAGTGGATCCTCAGGTTCCCATCCTTGTCCAGGTCCGCCGTCATGGGGCCGTGGTATTGGATGGTCATGGGAGGCTGCATGGCCCCTTCCTGGGCGGGTGGATTGTGCGTCCACTGGAGCTGGCCCGTGTACCGTCCCGCCTGGGCGAAGCCGAGCATCTCCTCCTGGGCCTGCTGGTCGCGGATACTGTCGGCCTTGTCCGCGATCCATTTGTCCGTGGTGGCGTCGTGCAGTTCCTCGCCAGCCCCGGCTCCAACCACGGCTCCGAAAGGTCCGCCGATGGCGGTGCCCAGGATCGCTCCGACAGCCGCGGTGCCCTTCTTGATCAGATCACTCACCACGATCTGACCGGCTCCGACGGCATCCCCCTCCACGAGATGGCCGGCGGCCTTGGCGCCGGTGGAGACCAGATCGATCACGCCGAGAGCACTCCCTAACTTCTTCAGCCACCCGGCCTTCTTGGCCTGGTCGTTCTTCCAGGCCGATGCCTGAGCCCGCTTGCCTGAGCCGGAAGACCCCGAGGACCCCTTGGCCTTCGTGTTGCTGAGGTTGGCATTGGCCTGTGCAGCCTTCTGGGCCTGCTCAACGGCCTCGCCCGTCCCTTCGTGGGTGGCGGGTTCCACGATATCCGGCACCCCGTTCAGGACATCCAGGATGGCCGCGTTGGACTGCGTGGAGCTCACGGAGGTGACGGGTCCGAGGTCCGCGGTGCCGCCTGCCGTGCCCTGGCCTTGGAGAAGGCTCGCACAGAGGAACGCAGCCGAGAGGAAGATGAGCGGACGCATGGCCATCTCCTTAGCGGGTCGCCTGATAGCAGGCATTGAAGCTCATGCAGTCCAGACGCTGCGGCGTGAACCCCTGACCCTCCCGCTGCAGCACAACTCCCAGGAAGAGGTCCGGCAGTTCGCTATGATGGGCCAGCACCAGGGCCTTGTCGCCAAGGTCCGCGAAGAAGGTCACCTTGAAGGCGGCCCAGCGTTCCCGGGGGAGGGCCTTGAGCGCCTCGGTCGATTCCGGGGTCGTGCCCGTTGCCGATTCCAGCAGAGCCTCGGACTGTCCTCTGGCACCTTGCGTGAGCATGTCCACATAAGCCGCTCGGGCGGCGCCGTCACTGGCTGCGGAGAAGCTCACGAGGTCCCGGAAGGTCTGGGCGAGCTGCAGGCCGCAGGCCAGCCTTGCGGCCTCCCGGCTGGCGTCATCCTTCCACGCGGGATAGGTCTGTCGAAGATTGGAGGGGAACCAGGGGCCATCCCGGAACTGCTTCTCGAAGGCCAGGAGTGTCCGCGCCGTGAGTCCGCCCACGGCTGCGGGGCCATAGGCTCCAGTGGTCAGCCAGCCGCGGCCGCCGCCGTAGGGCGCTTCTCCCTGGCGCCGCAGGCTGTCCCCGGCCAGCACCTCAGCGTCGGCCAGCTTCCCATCCGGACCCCAGACGGTCACGAGGGCCACATCCGCCCAGGGGTTGTAGAAGAGCACGGGAAGCTGGTCTTCCGCTGCTGCACCGGTAGCCACGACGGAGGTCTCGAAGAAGAAGGCCCATCCGAGCCCCGCGTCCGCCGTGGGCCAGAGGAGTTCGTCCAGCTCCGCGAAGCGCGCCTTCGCGCCTTCTGTGGTCCATTGGGCCACGGCCGCAGGCATATCGAAGCGCGCCTCCTGCCTGAACTCCATGGCTTTCCCCAGGCTGGGGGAAGCCTTCGAACCGAAGAGGCGACCCCATAGGAACCACGCCGCCAGACCCGCCAGGATGACCAGCACCAGGGCAATGAGGCAGCCCATCAGCCAGCAGCCGGACTTCTTCTTCCGGACCGGCGCGGGCGCCAGCGTTGGCG
>CAYZND010000461.1:0-2607 GCA_964479495.1 uncultured Mesoterricola sp. | reverse complement strand
CGCGTGCTGAGCTTCACGATGTTGGGGTTCGCCAGGTCGTCGTTCTGCTCGATGCGGATGCTGGAGCCATCCCACTTGCCGCTGCGGTAGAGGTAGTAGCCCAGGGCCGCGTTGACGGAGCCCGTGGCCGGATCCTCCAGATAGCCCAGGGGCGCCACGAAGACCCGCGTGCGGTAGGCGTTGGCAGGGTCCGACACCTCCGCGGTGAAGACCACCACCGCGTCCAGCCGGTGCTTGTGGCAGAGGGTGCGCAGGCCCTCGTAGTCCGGGGTGCAGTTCACCACGTGCTGGAGGGTCTTGAGGGGCAGGCAGAGGGTCTGGTTGCCCGCATTGACGATGCCCGTCTTCAGGTCCGTGTCGATGGCGGTCTTCGGCAGTCCCATGGCCTTGCAGATCTCGGGCAGGGCGATGCCGCAGGCGGAGTAGACCGGATCCGGCGCCTGCACGTAGATCACCTCCGCCTCGTTTGCGGGGATTTCCGCGGAGATCACGCCCTTGTTCGTATGCAACCGGATCTCGGGGATGTGCTTCAGGCCGTTGTCCGAGCGCACCAGGTCGTTGACGATGGCCAGGGTCGTGTGGCCGCAGAACTCCACCTCCCGCTCCGAGGAGAAGTACTTCAGGCGGAAGGAGTCCCGGCTGATCCGCGCCACGTACCCGACCTCCGAGACGAAGCCCTTGAGCTCCTTGGCGATGCGCTGCATCTCCGCCTGGGAGAGATGCTCCAGGGCGTCCAGGTAGACCGCCGCGGCAGGGTTGCCGCTGGTGGTGCTGGTGGCGAAGGCGTCGATCTTCTTGAACCGCAGGTTCCTGGCCACGGAGCGGGTCGGAGCCGCGCTCGCCCGGGGCCAGGCTGCCGGGGCCCCCGGAGAGGGCTGCCAGTATTTCAGGGCCACATCGAGGTAGGACATTGGACCTCCCTGGGATGGGTGCCAGTATAGGGAAAGGGAGTCTGCGAAGGTCTGCGATACGCCACGCGGTATGCGATTCCTGCCCTCCGGGGACGCCCCTTCGAACTTTGACCATGAATACAGACCCCCACAGACCACAGAAAGGCCCCGCATGAGGTGGTTCGCCCGGACGGAACAGCTGGTTGGCCATGAGGCCTATGACCGCCTGAAGGCGGCGCGGGTCGGGGTCTTCGGCCTCGGCGGTGTCGGCTCCTTCGCCGTGGAGGCCCTGGCCCGGGCGGGGGTCGGCCACCTCCGGGTGGTGGACCACGACGTGGTGAACCCCTCCAACCTCAACCGCCAGCTCTTCGCCCTGCGCTCCACGATCGGCCGCCCCAAGGCCGAGGTGGCCGCGGAGCGCATCCATGACATCAACCCGGAGTGCACCCTCGACGCCCGGCGGGCCTTCATCAATGGCGACTCCGTGGCGGAGCTGCTGGCGCCGGACCTGGACCTCGTGGTGGACGCCATCGACTCCGTGAATGCCAAGGTGGCCCTGCTGCAGGCAGCCTTCGAGCGGAACATCCCCATCGTCTCCAGCATGGGGGCCGGAGGCCGCCTGGAGGGCGCCGGGATCCTGGTGGGCGACCTCTCGGAGACGGAGGTCTGCCCGCTCGCCGCCGTCATCCGCAAGCGCCTGCGGCGCCGGGGCATCACCACGGGCATCCGCTGCGTCTACTCCACGGAGCCCTGCCGCAACGACCTGCTGCCCAACCCCATCGACGTCGACGCGCATGTGGGCCCCGGCCGCAAGCGCACGCCCCTGGGAACCCTCTCGTACATGCCCGCCCTCTTCGGCCTGCGCATCGCGGAAGAGGTGATCCGCACCATCCTGTCCCGCCGGGACTGAACCGGTTCAGTTCGCTTCCAGCTCCGCCAGCATGACCTGGGCGGACTCGCTCTCCGGGTGGTGCAGCAGGCACTCGCGCAGCAGGCGCTTGGCGCCCTCCAGGTCGTGCAGGCTCCGGCGCGCCTCCGCCAGCTGCGTCAGGGTCTCCTCGTTGCGCTCGTCGTGCCGCAGCGCCAGCCGCCAGTGGTATTCCGCGCGCTCCCATTCCCCCAGGTCCGCGCAGGCATGGCCGGCATCCAGCAGAAATCGCAGGTTGTCGGGCTCCATCTGGGCCGCGCGCTCGAGATCCTCCCGGGAACCCAGCAGGTTGCCCAGATGCGAACGGCAGATCCCCTGCAGATGCCAGAAGTCCGCGTGCTGGCGAGCCGCCTCGCCCAGAGAGCTCAGCAAATCCTGGAGCGGCCCCCAGGCTTCCAGTCCCGCCAGGCTCTCCGCCTGCACGAGCTGGAGATCGGCATGGTCCGGATACCGGGCGAGGAGCGGCTCCACCTCCCGGTGGACCTCCTCGTAGCGGCCCTGGTCCAGGAGGATGAGGAGCCGCAGGGGCGCCCGGCCTTCGGAATCCTCGCCGGTGGGCAGGAAGTCCAGGTGGCGGGCGGCCTCCTCCGTGTCCTTCTGGATCCAGTAGGCATACTCCGCGCGGCGCGTGTGCCACTCCCGCAGCTGCTCCAGGGGCGCGCCGTCCGCGTTGGAGAAGAACTCGCGCGTGCGCTCCAGGGCTTCCAGGGCTTCCGCGTGACGTCGGAGTTCCAGCGCCAGGTCCTCCCGCATCATCCAGAGTCGGAAGGACTCGGGCTGGTACGCCAG
>CAYZND010000460.1:0-2630 GCA_964479495.1 uncultured Mesoterricola sp. | reverse complement strand
AGATCTAGTACGGTCTCGTGGGCTCGGAGATGTGTATAAGAGACAGTCGATGCCCTGGGTCGTTCGGATACGCTGGGCTCGAACCCGGCCTGGGAGGCGTTCTCGACGGCGCTCCGGGCCGCAGGCCGCACGGGGATCCTGCTGGACCTCCGGTGGCACTCCGATTCAGCCCCAGGAGCGTTCCCCGGCAGACGATGCATTGCAGAATCGCGCTAGGAATCCGGCATGTTCCTCATCGAGTTCAAAAGATCCTTGCCATCCAGGGAAATGGTGTCTCTTCGGCCGGACGCCTCGCTGGGACTGGGCGGAGGAACGGGTGGAGGCCTGCCGCCTGCACCATCCAGGCTGCGAGAGCCGGATCCGGATGCCCGCTGCGGAACCTACGGTCACAAGCCAGACGGCTTGCGTCTGATGTCATGGAGGGATCCATGCTGACCATTCAAGATCGTTGGGAAGGCTCCTGTCTCATCGTGAGGGTGGAAGGCCGGATGGCCTTCGACACCATCCATGCGCTGAACCATTACCTTCAGCGTCAATTCGACCCCCGCCCTCCCAGCGTCCTGGTCCTGAGCCTCGCAGGCGTCGACCAGATGGACTCCTCGGGCATCGGCCTGCTGGTGGCCACCCGGAATCTCATCAACCGGAACATGGGCCGCTTCTGCATCTGCGGTGTCCAGAACCGGGTCCTGGACACCTTCCAGCGCATGAACCTGCTGACCTACTTCTCCGTGTTCGGTTCGGAGGATGAAGCCCTGGCGGCCTGCATGCATCAGGAGGTCACCGCGAGCATCCCCTTGAGCGAGCGGTAGTCGGTCTTGCCCGTCCCCAGGACGGGGATCGACTCCAGGCGCTTGACGAGGCGGATGTTGTGGATGGGGGACAGGCCGGCGTCGCGGATGGCGGCGTTGGCCTGCTCCCGGGAGATGTCCCGGATCGTGAAGAGGACCAGCTCCGGATTGGAGTCCACGGGGGTGCCTTCCACGGCCAGGATGACCTCCTCGTCGTCTTCCCGGCCAAAGCGCGCCAGCAGGGCCTCTTCCACGGCGGGCAGGCTCACCATCTCGCCCCCCAGCTTCACGAAGCGCTTGAGGCGCCCCGCGAACCAGAGGATGCCGTCCGCGTCCTGACGCACCAGATCGCCCGTGCGATACCAGGTCTTCCCTTCGAACTCCTGGAAGGGGGAAGGACCGTCGTAGTGAAGGTAGCCGCCGAAGATGCTGGGCCCCCGCACCAGCAGCATCCCGGGCGTGCCGGGCGGCACGCGCTCGCCGGTGTCGAGGTCCACGATCACGTGCTCCACGGAGCGGAGCATGACGCCGATGCTGCCCCGGCGGGGGTTCTCCTCGGTGTTGCCGCAGACCACGGGGGAGCACTCGGTGATGCCGTAGCCCTCCTGCACCGTCAGCTTGGGCCAGCGGCGGGCCAGCGTCTCGTAGAGGGTCTCGGGGCACTTCTCGGCGCCGGTGATGACCGTCCGCAGCGTGCGCAGCTGCTCGTCCTTGGCGGCGCGCGTGATGCCGTGCAGGAAGGTGGGGGTGCCCACGAGCATGGTGACACCGTAGGCCTCCACGATGCGGGCCAGGGCCAGGCCCTCCGTGGGATTCGGGTGGTAGACCACCCGGAAGCCGTTGCAGAAGGGCAGGATCATCGTGCAGGTGAGGCCGAAGGAGTGGAAGGGCGGCAGGATGCCGATCATCCGCTCGTCGGGGCTGAAGGCGAAGAAGGCCGCCAGGTCCCGGACATTGGCCAGGAGGCAGGAATGGGTCAGGGGCACCGCCTTGGGCAGGCTCTCGCTGCCGCTGGTGAAGAGCACCGCGGCGGTCTCATGCACCGGAGCCTTGCGCAGCTCGGACCAGTTCAGATGGGCCTTCAGCAGGGCCAGGAGCTTGGCGCCCTTGCTCAGCCGCTTGCCGATGTCCTCCAGGAGCACCAGGCGGTCCTTGATGCCGGAGAGATCGGTGCCCTGGGACTCCACCTTCGTCACCAGCTGCCCCGCCGTGATGACGCGCTTCACGCCCAGCAGGTCCAGGCCGTGCACCAGGTTCCGGGGTCCCACGGTCCAGTTCACCATCACGGGGATCTTCCCCGCGAAGAGCAGGGCCAGGTAGAGGGTGGTGACCCCCGCCGCGGCGGGCATCATCAGGCCCACATAGGTGCCCTCCAGGGCCGCAAAGTAGGGCCGCAGGGCCAGGACACCCGTCAGCACATCCCGGTAGGTCTTCACGCCGCCGGTCTGGTCGGCGCCCAGCACGCGCGTCGGTCCCTGCGCCACCTGCTTGAGGAAGACCTCCATGAGGGTATCGCCCTCGGGTACCCCCGCCGGGATCGGACAGGGACGGAACCAGGCGGCAGGGATGGGCTTGAGGGCCTTGACCCCCGCCCCCACCGTGCGCCCGCAGGCCGCCAACAGGACATCGCCCACGGTGCGCAGGCTCTCGGGATCGATGTCGTGGAAGCCGAACTCCCGCTCGATCCACATCTGCAGTTCCATGCGCCCCAGGCTGTCCATGCCCAGGTCCCGGGCCAGGGTGGCGGTGTCCGACAGGTCCGATTGGCCCGTCATCTCCCGGAGCTGGGCGGTCACCTGCTCCCGGGTGGCCGCAGGCACCTCGTTGAGGTCTCCCTCGATG
>CAYZND010000459.1:0-2634 GCA_964479495.1 uncultured Mesoterricola sp. | reverse complement strand
TCTGGAAGCCAAAGCCACGCCGCCCCCAGCACCGCCAAAGCCGCCTACGACCCTCTACCGCTGGATCGACAGCAGCGGTCGGCTGCAGATCAGTGATCAGCCTCCTCCGAAGGGGGCCCGGCGCGTTCAGGTCTATGACGGCTCGAACGAGTAGCTAGACCGTTCCGCCCTTGGAGACGATGAACGCCTTCAGGGCCGCCTGGGCCTGATCGTATTCGGTCCGGAGACGCTCCAGGAGCACCTCGGCCTTCTCATCCCCCTTGCCGGTGCGACCCAGGGTCTCCAGGGCCAGGGCCAAGGCCCGGACGCGAGGAGCCCCCATGGTGCTGGCGGCACCCTTCACGGCGTGGGCCACATCGCCCATCTCGCCCAGGTTGCCGGCCTGGAGGGCGGCCTCCATGGCCGTCATGCGGGGTGGCATGTCCTCGAGGAAGAGCTGGCACATCTCGGAGATGAGCCCCAGCTCGCCGTCATCCAGGTCCAGGAGCTGCTTCAGGGTGCCGGGATCCAGGATTCCTTCGAAGGGGACGGCATCGCTCTGGGTCATGGGAGCTCCTGGAGGCATTATTCCAGACTGATCGGCATCTCTTCCGATCGACAGTAAACTCGTCGCATGGAACCTGGACATCCCGCCGAAACCGCCCTCCAGCTGCTCTTCAAGAAGCTGCACCCCCACCTGGAGGATGCCGCCCAGGCCCTGAAGGTGGGCGCCGCTCCCGAGGACCTCCTCCGGCTGCACGACAAGCTCCGGCGAGCCCGGCATGAAGTGGTGGAGATCCTGGAGGCGGCCACGGAGAACGTTCCCGATGAAGCCCTCGCCGAGCTCCTGGACACCCTGGCCGCCAACCTGACGCCCCTGGGGGAGAACTACCAGCAGAGCCTCACGGTCACGCAGCTCTGCCTGGAGGAAGCCCCGAAGGATCTCCTGCCCTTCGCGCCCGAAGGCTGCGTCGCCAGGACCTCCTGGGGCAAGCGCATGGTGGGGTTCCTGGCCCGCCTCGAGGACCCGGCCTTCCAGGCTCGGGAGCGCTGGAAGGCCGTGGACCCCGAAATCGGAGACGACATCGGGGAATGATCAGGCCCGAGCGGACTGGAGGAAGTTCTCGAAGATCCTCCAACGCTGGTCCAGTCTCGAAGGTTCCCTGGGCGGCTCCGGAAGCGGCGTCTTCAGCGGTCGACAGACCACCTGGAAGATGGGATCGGCCTCGTCCGGGCCGTACTCCGGATGGAACTGGACGCCCCAGACGGGCAGATCCTTGTATTGGAAGGCGTGGACGGCGCAGCGTGGCGATGAGGCCAGCACCTTGAAGTCGACGGGCAGGTCAAAGACCTCGTCGTAGTGGCAGACCATGAACTCCGGCTCGATCAGGCCCTGGAACAGCGGGGAAGCCTCCAGGCGCGGGCTCAGCCAGCCGAACTCCGGCTGCGCCGCGCGGCGCACATGCTCCGGCCCCGCAAGCGCCTTGGCAAGGAACTGGTGCCCGTAGCAGATGCCCAGGATGGGCTTGTCGGCTTCCACGAAGCGATGCACCAGCGCCGCGAGCGCTCGATCCCAAGGCTGGTCCGTGGTCGTGGAGGCCTCCGATCCCGACAGGATCAGGTGCGTGTAGCCCTGTGGCTCTCCCGCCTGCCCGAGCTCCGCCACCGACAGGCAGCGGCAGCGCTGACCCAGGGCTTCCAGGTTTCGGGAGACCACCCGGTTGAAGTCACGCACGAAGGACGCCTCGACGAGGCAGTTCACCACCAGGATCATGGGACCTCCTGGGTCAAACCTACCCGGTCAGGAGGCCATCCGCGAGAGGGTCCGATCCGCCACCAGCCGGAAAGCGTCCACCACCTCCGGCGAGAACTGGGTGCCGCGGCCGGTCAGGATTTCCTCCATCGCCTGGTCGTGGGAGCGTCCTCCGCCGGGACGGTCGGAGGTCACGGCGTCGTAGACATCGGCCACGGACACGATCCGCGCCGCAAGCGGGATTTCCGCTCTCCTCAGGTGGGCGGGGTAGCCGCGCCCATTCCAGTGCTCGTGGTGGCACCGGGCCGCCCCGACGAGAGGAAAGGTCTCCGGGTGGGCATCCAGGAACCGGGCGCCGAGCGTCACATGCCGCTGCACGATGTGGTACTCCTCCACATTCAGTTTGGTCCGCTTGCGCACCAGGAAGGCCGGAATGAAAAGCTTGCCGATGTCATGGAAGCGCCCCGCCCACTCCAGGCGCAGGCAGGCGTCCTCCGTCTCGCCCAGGACCTCGCCGATCAGCCGGGCGAAGGCCCCCACCCGCATCCCGTGATGGTAGAGCTCATAATCCCGGCAGTTCACCCCCCGGAGCAGGGCGAGCAGCGTGGGGACGTCGAGCATGGGCGAGCGTGCGAGCATGGGTCACGGGGCCGGCAGAGATCGCCCTCTGGAGCAAGAGCGGTGCCAGCCGAGAAATTTCCGACCCCGCCCCTTCAGCGGATCAGGACTTCCCAGGTCCCCCCCGGGAACTCAACCCGGGCGTGGGTCTTCGGGAGCCGGGACAGCTCCAGCGCCAGCGGCTCTCCACCGGCCGGCTTCTCCGCGAGGAAGCGGTGAAACTCATCCGCCAAGTCTTCCCTCAGAACCTGCTGGATGAGCGTCCCGCCCCCTTCGAAGAGGAC
>CAYZND010000458.1:0-2634 GCA_964479495.1 uncultured Mesoterricola sp. | reverse complement strand
CCATGCCCTATCTATGCTGCGAATGGACGATGGGTTACTTGGACGGGCTCCTAGGTGGGCGGCCTGGAGGAAGGGGTGAGCGGGCGGCAGACCGAAACCAAGGCCATCGTGGCGTGCGCGGTGGAGCGAAAGGCCTCCGGCCTGGGGCGTGTGCGGATGCAGGTGGTGCCGGACGTGAGCCGCACGTCGCTGGAGGGGTTCCTTGTGGCCCAGGTCAGGCTCGCCAGCCCCGCCCTCACAGACGGGTGGAAAGCCTACAGCCGCCTCACGAAGGCCGGATTCGCCCACGTCCGGCACGTCACCTCGACCTCCGGCAGGACAGCCTCGGAACGGCTCCCTGGTGTCCACCGCGTGTTCGCGCTCCTCAAGTGCCGGCTGCTGGGTACCCACCAGGGCGCCGTCAGCCTCAAGCACCTCCAGTCCTACCTGGAGGAGTTCACCTTCCGCTTCAACCGCCGCACCGCGAAGAGCCTCACCCACGCCTTCCAGCGCCTCGCCGAAGGCATCGTGCGCGGCCAAGCAAAGCCCTACTGGCGCACCATCGGCAGGCTCTCACCCAAGATTCCCCTGGCCGAGGCTGCTTAGTGAAATGGATACCCCTTTGGTTCGAATTCTGGATCAGGTGGTCCTTCCCGTCACCTGACGGGCAGGCGCACCACCCGGAACCCCAGGCGGCTGTCCCGCTCGCCCGTTCGCTCGCCCGCACGGTAGGCCGAGCGCATGTTCTGCACGTAGTGGTCCCAGTCGCCCCCGCGCACCACGCGCTTCCCGGTGTCGCCATCGAGCCGGGCAGAACCATCCGTTGGGGCCCCCTCATAGTCGGCGTGGTAGACATCCTCGCACCACTCCAGCACGTTCCCGGACATGTCGTACAGGTTCCAGGCATTGGGCGCCGTCTGTCCTGCAGGATGCGTCATGTTCCCGCTCCACATGCTGATCCCGGGCACAGGGTGGACCAGCTTCCCGCTGTTGCCCTTGAACCATCCGTTGGTGCTCTGCACGCTCCAGGGCGCCGTCGTTCCGGCCCGGCAGGCGTACTCCCACTCCGCTTCGCTGGGCAGCCGGTAGAGCTTGGCGCCCGCCTTCTCGTTCAGTTTCTGGATGAAGGCCTGGGCATCGTCCCAGCTCACCTGCTCCACGGGAGCGTTGGCTCCGGCGGCCACGAACTTGGAGGGATTGGTCCCCATGACAGCCTGGTACTGGAGCTGCGTGACCTCGAAGCGCCCCATCCAGAAGCCCTTGGCGAAGGTGACGGTGTGTTGAGGCCCTTCGTTCCGGGACCGGTACTTCTCGGCTGCGGGGGAACCCATGGTGAAGGACCCCGCGGGCACCCAGGAGAAGAGCAGGCCGCTCAGCGGATCGCTCAGGAGCTGACCCGGGTTGGGGATGCCCGAAGGGGCCGCCACCGCGGGCTGCACCGGCTTCACGACCGGGGCGGGCACCGGTGCGGGAGCCACGGGCGCCGGAACCACGGGCGCGGGGGCCGGAGCCGGCGTGACCACCGCCGCCGCGATGGCGGGCGCTCCCGGAACGAAGTAGAAGTCCCCCGTCATGGAGCTGCTGTCCCAGGGCACCTGGCCGCCGTTCGTATCCTGCAGCACCCCGGCCCGCACTCGCTTGAAGACATCCTCCACCTTCAGGCCCGGGGTGCGCAGGTTCGCCAGGAGGTGTTGGGTGTAGAGGCCGTGGGTGCCCGTGCCATCGAAGGCGGTCTTGCCCGGCGCCGTGGCGAAGGCGATGTAGCTGCCCACGGGGGCATCCATCTGGGCCAGGCCGGCGGATCCAGAACGGAAGGAGCGGGCGAAGGGATTGTTCCGGCAGGCGTCCAGGATCAGCACGTTGAGCCGGTTCCGGGCGGACTCCATCTTGGCAAGCACCAGGTCCACCTCCAGGGCCTGGGCAGGCACCTCGTCCTCCATGCGGATGTCCGCTCGCACCGGAATCAGATAGTTCCGCCCCTTCACCTGCATGCCATGCCCGGCGTAGTAGAAGAGTCCCACGCCCCCCTGCATGATCCGTGTGCCGAACTCCCGCACGGCGCCGAACATGGCCTCCCGGTCCGCATCCTCCAGCTTCGTCACCTGGAAGCCGCAGGCCTTGAGCGCTTCCGCCACGGCACGGGCATCGTTCACGGGATTCCGGAGGGGGGCGCTCGGGTAGTTGCCGTTCCCGATGACCAGGGCGATGCGGCGCTCCTGGGGACTATCGGGAGGCTTGATGCTCAAGGCCCGCGGCGCCTGGGCAGAACCCAGGATGGCCACGGCCAGCATCAAGACAAAGGCACGAAGGGCCATCGCTTCACCAGTAGGGTGTTCCCAGTGTGGGGCGTACCGCGGATTCCGGTAGACTGCCTGCCGGATGTTTTCTTCGAAAGGTGGATCCATGGCCAACGAGACCGCTTCCCTCATGACCGCCGCCGTGATGGCCAAGGAGCTGGGCGTCTCCGACGCCAAGGTGAAGAAGGCCATCACCGAGCTGGGTCTTCAGCCGGATGCCAAGAAGGGCTGCTGCAACTACTACGGCGCGGACACCCTCAAGAAGGTCAAGGCCGCTCTCAAATAGTCAGCCCAGCTCCTCCGTCGCCATGTTCGGCGCCAGGGGCGGTCCGCCCGGGGTGGTGGGATCGTGGGGCAG
>CAYZND010000457.1:0-2679 GCA_964479495.1 uncultured Mesoterricola sp. | reverse complement strand
CAGTTGGCGAAGGAGACGTGGGGCCCCCGCTCGAAGACCACGATGCGGGCCGACTCGGACAGGCGGCGGGCTCGGGCGGCGGCGCTGGCGCCCCCGGCGACGCCCCCGACGATGACGATGCGCTTGGATTCGGACATGGAACGTCTCCTGGTTCGGTGCGGACAAGCTGTTTCCGATTCTAGAGGCCTCCCGCGGTGGGGAGCGGCCGAAGGGAAACGGCGAGCATTATATCTTTTTGCGCCTTTTCGAATAAAGGCATAGCGTTTCAAGTCATCCTGGCCGCCTGGAAGTAACCCTTGGGTTTCCCCTGGCATCAAAGGACTGTTTTCCATGGAAGATCATCCGCCCCTCATGGGTGGGATTGTCGTTCCAACAATCAACCACACGCCCCCGGTATACCGATAACTCCGTAGCGCCCCGGAATCCCCATGAGCCATTACGCCCCCATCCTGCTGGTCCTCCTCATGGCCTGCGCCATTCCAGCGGTGGTCTGGTACCTCTCGCGGCTGGTCCGGCCCAGCGTGCCCAATGCCAACAAGGCCGCCAACTACGAGTGCGGCATCACTACCACCTCCGAGGCCCGGGAGAAGCTCTCCGTGCGCTACTACCTGGTGGCGGTCCTCTTCCTGGTCTTCGACGTGGAGACCGTCTTCCTCATGCCCTGGGCCCTCCAGATGAAGGAGTTCGCCCTCTTCGGACTGGTGGAGATCGGCCTCTTCCTCTTCCTGCTGCTGTTCGGCTACGGCTACATCTGGTCCAAGGGGGCCCTCGAATGGGAATAGAAGCATGGGAGTGAAAGCATGGGAATGAACGTGCCTGGCGAGAACTGCCCGACGGCCCTGGAGCAGGTGCTCATCACCACCAAGGTCGAGTCCTTCGTGAACTGGTCCCGGGCCACGAGCCTCTGGCCCATGACCTTCGGCCTGGCCTGCTGTGCCATCGAGATGATGGCCGCTGGCGCCAGCCGCTTCGACTTCGATCGGTTCGGCGCCGGCATCTTCCGGGCCACCCCCCGGCAGAGCGACCTGATGATCGTGGCGGGCACGGTGACCTACAAGATGGCCCCCGTCATCAAGCAGCTCTACGACCAGATGCCCGAGCCCAAGTGGGTCATCGCCATGGGCAGCTGCGCCATCTCCGGCGGGCCCTTCGACAGCTACCACACCATCCAGGGCGTGGACAAGATCGTGCCCGTGGACGTCTACATCACGGGCTGCCCACCCCGCCCCGAGGCCCTGATCCAGGGCTTCCTGAAGCTCCAGGACAAGATCATGAGCAGCAGCCTGGCGGACCGGTACCGGGAGATCTTCAAGGACATGCCTGGGGAGGTGGGCCGATGAGCGACCGCGCGAGCCTGCCCCTGCCCGGACTGGCCCACCGCCCCCCGGAGACGGCCGAAGCCAAGAAGGAAGCCGGCGACCTGGCCACGCCCTGGGCCCGGGAGGCCACGGACCCAGACCTGCTGAGGCTGAAGGAACGGCTGGGCGAAGGCGTGGAGGAGCTCTTCGAGCAGGTGGGCGAGCTGACCTGCCAGGTGGCCCGGGAGCGCATCCTGGAGGCCCTGCGCCTCTGCCGCTCCGAGCTCGCCTACGAGATGCTCTCGGACGAGACGGCCACCCACTATCCGGCGGCCGACGACTTCGCCTTCAGCGTGGTCTACCACCTGACGAGCCTCTCCCGGCGCAAGCGCCTGCGCCTGCGGATCCTCATCCCGGAAGGCTTCGAACCCGAGAGCGCCACCCAGGTCTACCCGGCCGCCGACTGGTTCGAGCGGGAGGTCTTCGACATGCTAGGCATCCGCTTCCAGCACCACCCCGACCTGGTGCGGATCCTCTGCCCCGACGACTGGGAGGGCCATCCCCTGCGCAAGGAGTACCCCGTTCAGGGCAAGGGCCAGCGGGAGATCCAGCTCCGGGAGGACCGCTCCGGCGTCCTGGACCGCCGCTCCATCGAAGCGGTGGGGCATGTGGCCCTCAACGTGAACGTGCCCAAGGCGGAGTGACCCATGTTCGATGAATCCGAATACATGGAGATCAACATGGGCCCGCAGCACCCGTCCACGCACGGGGTGCTGCGCCTCAAGCTGAAGCTGAAGGGCGAGACGGTGGTGGAGTGCCGGCCCATGATCGGCTACCTGCACCGCGGCGTGGAGAAGATCTGCGAGAACAAGACCTTCTTCCAGGGCCAAGTCTGGACCGACCGCATGGACTACTGCTCGGCCATCTCCAACAACCTGGGTTGGGCCGAGGCGGTGGAGAAGCTCTTCGGGATCACCGTGCCCCGGCGCGCGGTCTACATCCGCACGATGCTGACCGAACTGAACCGCCTGGCCTCCCACCTCATCTGGCTGGCCACCCACGCCCTGGACATCGGGGCCATGACGGTGTTCCTCTACACCTTCCGGGAGCGGGAGCAGATCCTCGACCTGTTCGAGGCCTTCTGCGGGGCCCGCCTCACCACCACGGCCTTCCGCATCGGCGGGCTCCAGCAGGACCTACCCGAGGGCTTCGAGGACCGCGTGAAGGCCTTCCTGGCGTCGTTCCCCGCCTGCATCGAGGAATACGAGACCCTGCTCACCGAGAACCGCATCTGGAAGAAGCGCACGCAGGGCGTCGCCATCCTGAAGGCCGAGGACGCCATCGCCCTGGGCGTGACCGGTCCCGTGCTCCGCGCCACGGG
>CAYZND010000456.1:0-2682 GCA_964479495.1 uncultured Mesoterricola sp. | reverse complement strand
CCCCTGCACCGTCCATGAAGAAGGGCCCCGGAAACCGGGGCCCTTCCCCTGTGCCAGATGGGGTTCAGTACTGCTCGATGGGGTAGACGCCCTTCTCGATAAGCTGGGCGGCGATGCGTCCCCGGAGCCTGGAGCTGGAGGCCGGAAGGTACCCCGAGAAGGCATCCAGGTCCTTCAGGGCGGCCAGAAGCGCGTCCCCTTCCAGGACATCGCCCAGGAGCAGGCGGGCGTTGGCCTGGACCTTGTGCCAGTTCTCGTTGACGTAGGTCTCGGCGAAGTCCTTGGCCAGGTCCGCCCAGCGGTGACCCGCTTCCACCATCTTGTCCGCGCGCACCACGGCGGATTCCATGGCATAGATCTCCGTCAGCATGTCGGCGACGCGCGCCGCGGCTTCCTGGTTCTCGATGAGCTTCTGCCCGCAGACTTCGAGGGCGGCGGCCGCGGCGTAGCCGCACTGGCGCTTGTTCAGCTCCACGGCGCACTTGGCGGCGGCGAGCCTGCCGGTGAAATCCCCCACCTGCGGGATGTCCGCCGTGCTCTTGGCGATGGGCAGGGACTGGTTGCCCGCCTTCTTGAAGAGCTGGCCCGCGATGATCATGCGGTTGATCTCGTTGGTGCCCTCGAAGATGCGGTTGATGCGGTTGTCGCGGTAGATCTTCTCGGGGGGGTATTCGCTGGAGAAGCCGTAGCCGCCGAAGCACTGCACGGCGTCGTCGGCGGTGTAGAAGAGGGCCTCGCTGCCCCACACTTTGGCCATGGAGGCTTCCATGGCGAACTCGTCCATGATGTCCATCTTGCGCTGGGCGGCCTTCTCCTCGTCCCAGTGGATGGCGGCCATGCCATCGTTGATGTAGCCGATGGTGCGGTAGGTCATGGCCTCGGCCACGAAGATGCGGGTGCCGATGTCCGCCAGGAACTTCTGGATCATGCCGAAGTTGTTGATGGTCTTGCCGAACTGCTGGCGCTCGGCGGTGTACTTCAGGGTGTACTCGAGCACCACCTTCGCCGTGCCGGTGCAGCCCGCGCCCAGCTTGAAGCGGCCGATGGTGAGGATGCCGAAGGCGATGCGGTGGCCCCGGCCGATCTCGCCGAGCAGCCGGTCCTTGGGGATGCGCACGTTGTCCAGGACCAGGGCGCGGGTGGAGCTGCCCTTGATGCCCAGCTTGTGCTCCTCGGCGCCGGTGCTGAAGCCCGCGTCGGTCTTCTCCACGATGAAGGCGCTGAACTTCTTGCCGTCCACCTTGGCGAAGACGACGAAGACATCGGCGAAGCCCGCGTTGGTGATCCACATCTTGGTGCCGTTGAGGACCCAGGTGTCCCCGTCCAGCACGGCGGTGGTCTTGGAGTTCATGGCATCGCTGCCCGCGCCGGGTTCGGTCAGGGCGTAGGCCGCCAGCCACTCGCCGGAAGCCAGCTTGGGCAGGTACTTGGCCTTCTGTTCGGGGGTGCCGAAGTAGACGATGGGCAGGGTGCCGATGCCCGTGTGGGCACCGTAGCTGACGGAGAAGGAGGCCTGCTTGCCCAGCTCCTCGAGGACCACCAGGGTGGTCTTCTTGTCCAGGTCCATGCCGTCGTATTCCTCAGGGATCTCCATGCCCAGGAGGCCCAGCTCGCCGGCCTTCTGCAGGAGTTCCCGGCTCAGCTCGGGCTGGAGCTTCTCGATCTCGGCGTCCATGGGGATCACTTCGCCCATCACGAAGTCACGGGCGGCCTCGCCGATGGCCTTGGTGTCGTCGCTCAGCTCCTCGGGTGTGTACTGGGGCTGGGAGCCGATGGGAGCCAGCAGGAAGCTGCCGCCAAAGATCGTTTCGTTCTGGGTGACCGTCATGGAGCCTCCACGGTGGTGCAGGGGGTTCGGACCAAAAGGTCCATTCTACCGGATCAGGCCGGTCCTGCCCTTCCCGAACCTCCCCAGGCACCCGAAGATGGAGCCAGGGGTGTGCCTGGTGCCGGAAGGAAAGCAGATCCAGCGGATGTTCACCGGCATCGCCGGGCGCTACGACCTCCTGAACCATGTGCTGTCCATGGGCACGGACCTGTACTGGTGGCGCCGCATGGCCCGGGCTTCGGGGGCAGCGCCCGGGAAGCTCCTGCTGGATGTGGCCGCGGGCACCGGGGACTCCAGCCTCGCCCTGGCGCGGCGGGGCGCCGAGGTGGTCTCCACGGACTTCACCTTCGCCATGCTGGCCCTGGGCCCCGCCAAGTTCCGCCGGAAGGGCCTGGATCACCTCGTCTGGGCCAGCACGGGGGCGGACGCCCAGGCCCTGCCCTTCCAGTCGGCGGCCTTTGATGGCGTGACCATCTGCTATGGCATCCGGAACGTGGAGGACCGCGCCAGGGCCTACGCCGAGTTCCTGAGGGTGCTGAAGCCCGGAGGCCGGCTCACCATCCTGGAGTTCAGCCGCCCCCGCCGGGCCTGGCTCCGCTTCCTCTACGGCTGGTACAGCCGCTCCGTGCTGCCCCGGCTGGGCGGCTGGCTCAGCGGGGATCCCGGGGCCTATGCCTACCTGCCCGAGAGCATCCGCACCTTCCCGGACCAGCAGGCCCTGGCCCGGGAGCTGGCGGAGGCCGGTTTCGAAAATGTGGCGTGGAATGACCTGACAGGGGGCATTGCGGCATTACACTTGGGAAGCAAACCCCTTCCCTAGGCGCCGAGCCCTGCTTCGAGGTCATGTCATGTCC
>CAYZND010000455.1:0-2689 GCA_964479495.1 uncultured Mesoterricola sp. | reverse complement strand
GGTGTGGGCCGCCATCGACGACCCCAAGAAGCACGTGGTGATCCAGACCGCCCCGGCCCCCCGCGCCGCCATCGGCGAGTGCTTCGGCCTGGCACCTGGCCACCCCCTGACGTTCGAGATGAACACCGCGCTCAAGCGCTGCGGCTTTGACAGGGTCTTCGACACCAACTTCACCGCCGACCTCACGATCCTCGAGGAAGGCACCGAGCTCATCCTGCGCCTGTACAAGGCCCTGGTGGGCAAGGAGCCCGATATCGCCCTGCCGCAGTTCACCAGCTGCTCTCCGGGTTGGGTGAAGTATCTCGAGCATTTCTACCCCGAGTACATCCCCAACGTCTCCTCGGCGAAGAGTCCCCAGCAGATGTTCGGCGCAGTCATCAAGACCTACTACGCCAAGATGCACGGCATCGACCCGAAGGACATCGTCACTGTGGCTCTCATGCCCTGCTCGGCCAAGAAGTTCGAGTGCAACCGGCCCGAGATGGCAGACAGCGGCTTCAAGGACGTGGACTACGGCCTCACCACCCGTGAGCTGGCCAAGATGATCCGGGAAGCCGGCATCGACCTGCCCGCCATGCCCAAGTCCGACTTCGACGATCCCTTCGGCACCGCCACCGGTTCCGGCGTGATCTTCGGCGCCACCGGCGGCGTGATGGAAGCGGCCCTCCGCACCGTCGTCGAACTCGTATGCGGCATCAAGGTCGAGAACCTCTTCGACCACGCGGACATCATCCCCGTCCGCGGCTTCGAGGGCGTGCGCTACGTCGAGCTCCCGATCACCCAGGTCGGCCCCGTGCCCGACATCCTCAAGCACCTCGTCCCCAACTGGGACTGGCTGAAGGGCGCCACCCTGAAGGTCGCCGTGGCCCACGGCACCGCCAACGCCAAGCGGGTCATGGAGGACATCAAGGCCGGTGGCAAATTCAGCGAATGCCACTTCATCGAGTTCATGGGATGCCCCGGTGGGTGCATCGGCGGTGGTGGCCAGCCCATCCCCACCAGCCCCGAGATCCGCATGGCCCGCGCCAAGGCGATCTACTCCGAAGATGCTGACTGCAAGGTCCGCAAGTCCCACGAGAACGAGGCTGTCCTGAAGATCTACAACGAGTTCCTGACCGAAGGCCCCTGCGGCCACAAGAGCCACGAGCTCCTGCACACGCACTACACCCCCCGCGGCAAGTACATCGAGTAGCCTGACGCGGCACACTGCAAAGGCCGGACGTTCGTCCGGCCTTTGCATGTGCGAATACTGCCACAATGGTCGCACCTTCCCTCGAGGACGACATGCCTGAAGCCCATCATGTCCTCCATTTCCTCCACCCCATGCATGGGGAACACGAAGTCTTTCCGAAGGAGGAGCAGGCGATCCTGGATCTGATCAACCAGAAGATCGCCGCGGCTCCCACCCTCGACAACCTGATGGACTTCCTCTTCGACACGGTCCGGCAGCTCTACCCCTGCGACCGCGTGGGCCTGGCCTTCATCGAGGACGATGGGCGCCGGGTCTCTGCCCACTGGACCCGCGCCCTCTACGAGCCCATCCACCTGAAGAAGGGCTACTC
This sequence comes from uncultured Mesoterricola sp., assembly GCA_964479495.1. GTDB lineage: Bacteria > Acidobacteriota > Holophagae > Holophagales > Holophagaceae > UBA1801. The sequence goes on along the minus strand of CAYZND010000455.1, from coordinate 1,127 downwards.
CGAGGACATCAGCCAGTCGAGCCTGCGGACAGTGCTCGAGAGCGGCTCGCCGCGCATCATCTACGACCTGGAGGAGTACCTCCAGGAACACCCCCGCAGCTTCTCCTCCAGCATCCTGGTGAAGGAGGGGGTCCGCTCCAGCATGACCTGCGTGCTGGCCGTGGAGGAACGACCGGTGGGCCTGATCTTCCTGAGCTCCCGCGTCCCTCACAGCTACACGCCCTATCATGTTCGGCTGTGGCAGGCCATTGCGGAACGCCTGTCCCAGGCCGTGGAGAAGGCCTGGAGCATCGAGCAGCTCACGGCGGCCTATCAGGCCTACACGGAGATGCTCGGCTTCGTGAGCCACGAGCTGAAGAATCCCGTCGCAAGCATGATCACCGATGCCCGCGTCCTCACCCAGGGCTACATGGGTCCCATGGACCCCAAGCACGTGGCCAAGCTGGAGAAGCTCATCAAGAAGGGCGAGTACCTGCTGGACCTCGTCAGGAACTACCTCGACCTGGCCCGCATGGAGGGCGGAAAGCTCACCGTGACGCCCCGGAAGACGAGTCTGATCGCCGAAGTGATCGAGCCTTCCATTGACATCGTGCTCCCGCAGATCCAGGAGAAGGAGCAGGTTCTCGAGCGCACCTACGCCTCGGAGGCCTTCGAGGTGGATGTGGACCCGGCCCTCATGAAGATCGTGCTGGTGAACTTCATCGGCAATGCCTCCAAGTACGGCAACCCGAAGGGGCTGATCCGCATCCGCGTGGAGCGGAGCGACACCGGCTTCGTGGTGGGCGTCTACAACGAGGGCCCAGGCTGGCCCGCCGAGGAGCGATCCAAGCTCTTCCGCAAGTTCAGCCGCATCCAGACGCCGGAACTCCAGACCCGGAAAGGCACAGGCGTGGGGCTCTACACCTCCTGGCGCATTGTGCGGCTCCACGGAGGACGGGTGGATGCCCACTCCGAGCATGGCCACTGGGCCGAGTTCTCGGTGGAGATCCCCCAGCCACTCGTGCTCGCCAAGCCCTAGCCAAACAACCGTCGTTCCAGGTCTTCCGGCAGCTCCGTCAGATCCGGAAGGGTCCATTGGGCCCCCGCCTGCCGCAATGTCTCGGCGGAACAGACCGTGGTGAGCCCTG
>CAYZND010000454.1:0-2699 GCA_964479495.1 uncultured Mesoterricola sp. | reverse complement strand
GATCGTGGTGGGGCCCGAGCTGAGGTTTCACCAGTGCAGTCTCCCCAAGAAGATGGCGCTGGAGCTCTTCAAGCCCTTTATCTTCCGGAAGCTCCTGCGGGACAGCGAACACGTAGCCACCATCAAGAGCGCGAAGAAGATGGTGGAGCGGAGCCGTTCCGAAGTCTGGGATGCCCTGGAGCACGTGATCCATGAGCACCCCGTGCTCCTGAACCGGGCGCCGACGCTTCATCGACTGGGCATTCAGGCCTTCGAGCCCGTCTTGGTGGAGGGCGAGGCAATCAAGATCCATCCGCTTGTCTGCACGGCGTTCAACGCCGACTTCGATGGCGACCAGATGGCGGTCCACGTGCCGCTCTCGCCTGAAGCGCAGCTCGAAGCGCGGATGCTGATGTGGGCGCCCTACAATATCCTGTCTCCGGCGAACGGCTCGCCCATCGCGGCTCCTAGCCAGGACATCGTCATCGGCTGCTACTACCTCACTCGGGAGAAGGCGAGGCAGAAGGGCGAGGGCATGGTCTTCGCCAACATGGACGAGGTTCGCGCGGCGTATGACGCCGAGGAGGTTGGCCTTTTGGCCAAGATCAAGATGCGCTGGAATGGCGAGCGTATCGAGACGACCGTGGGCCGGGTGCTCTTCAACGAGATCCTGCCCCCTTCGCTTCGCTTTATGAACCAAGAGATGAACAAACGCGAGCTCACGCGCCTGGTCTCGCAGTGCTACTACCTTCTCGGCAACAGCGAGGCGGTGAGACTGCTGGACGCCCTGAAGGAGCTGGGCTTCCGCTACGCGACGCTCGCTGGCATCTCCATCGGCGTGGAGGATCTGCTCATCCCGGCCAACAAGGGAGAGATCATCGCTGAGGCAACCAAGGAAGTGGTGAAGGTCGAGCGCGAGTACCAGGACGGCCTCATCACCAAGGGCGAGCGGTACAACAAGATCATCGACATCTGGACGCATGTGACCGAGCGCGTCTCGGATGAGATGTTCCGGGAGATCGAGAAGCAGCCCCTGGGCGAGTTCAACCCCGTGTTCATGATGGCCGATTCGGGGGCCCGCGGCAGCCGCCAGCAGATCCGGCAGCTCGCCGGGATGCGTGGTCTCATGGCCAAGCCATCCGGGGAGATCATCGAGACCCCCATCACCGCCAACTTCCGAGAGGGCCTGACCGTTCTCCAGTACTTCATCTCCACCCACGGGGCGCGGAAAGGCCTGGCGGACACGGCCCTCAAGACCGCGGATTCCGGGTACCTGACCCGTCGATTGGTGGACGTGGCCCAGGATATGATCGTGACCGAGGTGGACTGCGGCACGCTCAACGGCATCTGGGTGACACCCCTCATCGAGGGCGGCGAGATCATCCAGCCGCTCCGTGACCGCATCCTCGGCCGGGTGCCCCTCGAGGACGTGATCGATCCGTTCACGGGTGAGGTGCTGGCCCGAGCCAACGAGGAGATCGTTGAGCTGCTGGCCAGCAAGATCGAAAACGCCGGTATCGACCGGGTGCGCATCCGGTCGGTGCTCACCTGCGAGGCCCGGCGGGGCTGCTGCTTCAAGTGCTACGGTCGCAACCTGGCCACCGGCCGGCTGGTCGAGCTCGGGGAGGCGGTGGGTGTGCTGGCTGCCCAATCCATTGGCGAGCCGGGGACGCAGCTCACTATGCGGACGTTTCACATCGGCGGCACGGCGACCCGGGGCACTGAGCAGAGTCAGATGGAGAGCAAGTTCTCGGGGACCGTACGCTTCCTGCAGCTCCGCTGGGTGAAGACCGCCGCCGGGGATCTAGTCGTCATGAACCGGACTGGCACGATCGCCATCCTGGATGAGAAAGGGCGGACCAAAGAAAGCTACCAGCCCGTGTATGGCGCGCGCTTGAAGGTGGAGGATGGCCAGCAGGTGCAATCGGGTCAGGTTCTGGTTGAATGGGATCCCTTCACCACCTCGATCCTCAGCGAGCACGGGGGGACCGTCAACTTTCGGGATATCATCGACGGTGTAACCATGAAAGAAGAGGTCGACGAAATAACAGGCCTCAGTCAGAAGGTCATCGCCGAGCATGGCACGAAAGAGGAGCTTCAGCCGCGAATCTCGATCAAGGATTCGAGCGGGAACACTGTCTTCAAGTGTCAGCTTCCGGTGGGGGCGCACCTCATGGTGGCCGATGGGCAAGCGGTGGCCGCTGGCGACTTCCTGGCGAAGATCCCGCGCGAGACGACTAAAACCAAAGATATCACGGGGGGGCTCCCGCGGGTCGCGGAGCTCTTTGAGGCGCGCAAGCCCAAAGATCCAGCCATCATTTCAGAGATCGACGGGCGGGTGGAGTTCGCTGGCACGGTGAAAGGCCAGCGCAAGATCGTGATCCGCGGGGAGGGCGGAGACTTCAAAGAATACCTGATCCCTCGCGGCAAGCACGTCACGGTCTTAGAGGGGGACGAGGTCAAGGCGGGCGATCCGCTGATGGATGGCCCGATCGACCCGCACGACATCCTGCATGTCAAGGGGGTGGAGGCCCTCCAGAAGTATCTGGTGAACGAGGTGCAGGAGGTCTACCGCCTCCAGGGCGTGAACATCAACGACAAGCACATCGAGGTGATCGTCCGTCAGATGCTCAGGCGGGTGCGGATCGAGAGCGTCGGGAGCACAAACTTCCTGGTGGGCGAGCACGTGGACAAGGCGCTCTTCGAGGAGGAGAACCGGC
>CAYZND010000453.1:0-2707 GCA_964479495.1 uncultured Mesoterricola sp. | reverse complement strand
CTACACCTCTCTATTCGTCGGCAGCGTCAGATGTGTATAAGAGACAGACCGTGGACCAGGCCATGACCAAGGCCGCCGCGCCCCTCAAGGTCTTCATGCTCAAGCACACGCGCAAGAAGGACCTCTCGCTCTTCCTCAAGATCTCCAAGACCCCGCCCCCCCAGACCAAGGCGGACGTGCCCCTGGAAGCCCTCGTGCCCGCCTTCCTCATCAGCGAGCTGAAGACCGCCTTCGAGATCGGCTTCCTGATCTTCCTGCCCTTCCTCATCGTCGACATGGTGGTGGCCAGCGTGCTCCTGAGCATGGGCATGATGATGCTTCCCCCCGTGACCATCTCCCTGCCCTTCAAGGTGCTGCTCTTCGTGCTGGTCGATGGCTGGTACCTGATCGTGGGCAGCCTTGTCCGCGGCTACACCGGATGACCAGGAGGCGCCCATGAACGAACTCGTCATCGTCGGCCTGGCCCGGGACGCCCTGAAGACGGCCCTCTACGTGGCCGCTCCCGCCCTCATCGTCTCCATGATCGTGGGACTGGCCATTTCCATCTTCCAGGTGGTCACCAGCCTGCAGGACCCCACCGTGGCCTTCGTCCCCAAGGTGCTGGCCGTCATGGTCGTGGTGGTGCTGAGTTTCCCTTGGATGATGCGCGTCCTCGGGGCCTTTGCGACCCGCATGTTCTCCGACTTCAACGCCATCGTGCGCCAATTGCCATGAGCGCGGCGGTCAGCGGCCGCTGTACGCCAACCCCTTCCCCATGCCTCCCGTCCTCGACAATCCTGCGCTCTGGACCCTGACCCAGGGGAAGGTGTTGCTCTGGCTGATCGTCGTGACGCGGCTCACGGGGCTCATGACCACGTTCCCCGGCCTGGGCCAGGAGCGGATCCCGCTGCCCATCCGGGCTTCGGCGGCCATCCTGCTGTCCCTCGCCATCGCGCCGGTCATCCCGGCGCCTGCCCGGATGCCATCGGGGGTCTGGGAGCTGGTGGGAATGCTCGTCATCGAGCTGGCGGCCGGACTCCTGCTGGGGGTGCTTGTGTCTTGGATCGTGGAAGCCGTGGCCTTCGCCGGACAGCTCATGGACTTCCAGATGGGCTTCTCCTTCGTCCAGTTCATCGATCCGGCCACCTCGCACCCGGTCTCCATCTCGGGCTCCATCCTGGGCCAGCTCGTGATCCTCTTCCTGTTCATCTCCAACCTGCACCACCACATGCTCCTGGCCCTGGTGGAGAGCTTCCGCATCCTGCCCATGGGCCAGGGGTTCTCCGCGGCGCCCATGGCCATCGTCCTCATGGTGGGCCAGCTCCTCATGCGGGGCCTTCAGCTGGCCTTTCCCATCATGGTGGCCCTCTTCTTCGTGGACGTGATCGAAGGCATCTCCTCCAAGTTCATGCCCCAGCTCCAGCTCATCCAGCTGGCCTTTCCCATCAAGATCTCCATCGGTCTGGCCATCCTGGGCTATGTCATCCGGGAGTTCCCCGCGTGGATCGAACCGCTCCTGGAATCCGCGCCCCGCGAAGCGCTCCGGCTGCTGAGGTAGGCCATGGCGGATCCCGCACGCACCGAGAGGGCCACCCCCAAGCGAAGGGACAAGCTCCGCAGGGAAGGAAGCGTCCTCCGCACCCCGGACCTGGACTCCGCCATCCTGCTCTGGGGCAATTTCTTCCTGTTCCTGGGGGCCTGGGGCGCCACCTTCACCCTCATGGCCCAGCAGGTGGCCTTCTTCCTGAAGTCCGCCGCCGGCGCAGGGTTCCTGACCTATGCGGATCTCCAGGGCCTGGCGGTGAATGTCTTCCTCATCATTCTTCGGATCCTGCTGCCCTTCTACGCCCTCAACTTCCTGCTGGCCTTGGCCAACCAGTTCCGCCAGCACGGGTTCAAGCCGCATTTCGCCTTGATCCAGCCCAAGTTCGAGAAACTGAACCCCGTGCCGGGCTTCAAGCGCCTCTTCTCCGCCCGCTCCGCGGTGGAGATCCTCAAGAGCCTGGCCAAGTTCGCCATCCTGGCCTGGGTCACCTACGTGGTGCTCGCCCCCCGGGTCCCGCTCCTACTCACCACATTGAAGCTGCCCCTGGGCCAGAGCATCCAGTTCATGCAGGAGACCCTCTTGATCTTCTACCGGAACGCCATGCTCGCCATGCTGGCGCTGGCCCTTACCGACTTCCTGTACCAGCGGCACCACTTCGAGAAGGGCATCCGCATGACCAAGCAGGAGGTGAAGGACGAGATGAAGGATGCCGAGGGGAACCCCGAGATCAAACGGGCCCAGCGGTCCCAGATGTTCCAATCCCTCATGCGGCGGATCATCGCCGAGGTGCCCAAGGCCTCCGTGGTGATCACCAACCCGACCCACTTCGCGGTCGCCCTGCGCTACGACGAGAAGACGGCAGCTCCCATATGTGTGGCGAAGGGGGTGGATCATCTCGCCCTGAAGATCCGGGAACGGGCCACCGTCACCGGAGTGGCCATCGTGGAAAACCCTCCACTGGCTCGGTCCCTTTACCGGAGCGTGGAACTGGACCAGCCCATCCCGCCCGACCTGTACCAGGCGGTGGCCCAGGTCTTGGCCTATGTCTACCGGCTCAAGGGGGCCGCGTGAAGGGTGGTTCCGGCAAATTCGGCACAGCCTTTGCTGCGAGGCCTAGGAACCTCTGATTAACGCTTCCGCGCCCTCCGGCCGAAAGGTTCTTCTAGTGCCTCGGTAACACTG
>CAYZND010000452.1:0-2708 GCA_964479495.1 uncultured Mesoterricola sp. | reverse complement strand
GAACCCGCCTCGACCCTTGCTGAGCAGGGACATGGCTCCGGAAGCCTTGGGGTCCGCCTGCACCAGGCGCTTGGTGTAGAGCTCCATGACCCGCGGCACGTAGGCGCGGGTCTCGGCGAAGGGGGGGATGCCGCCATGCTTGGTCACGGCCCCCTCACCGGCGTTGTAGGCGGCAATGGTCTTGGTGAGGTCGCCCTGGAAGTAGTCCAGGAGGTACCGCAGGTATTTCGTGCCCCCGGTGATGTTCTGGCGGGGATCGAAGGGATCCAGGACGCCGAACCGCTCGGCGGTGGCGGGCATGAGCTGCATGAGCCCCAGGGCTCCGGCCCGGCTGCGGGCTTTGTAGTTGAAGGCGCTCTCCGTCTGGATCACCGCCCGGGCCAGGAAGGGATCCACCCCGGCGGCCGTGGCGATCTCGTCCACCATGGCGAGCAGCTCGGGGCTCTTGAGCACCTTCGCCATCTCGGACTTGGAGATGGCCAGGCGGATGTGTCCGACCCCGATGTGCTTCAGTACGAGGCCCTGCCCCTTCACGTAGCTGGGGGGCAGGTTGTTGACCACCATGTTCCCGTTGCGGTCGTAGTACGTGTAGAGGTAGGTCGTCCGGGATGCCGTCGAGTTCCCGGCCCAGAGGGCCAGGGAGGCGGCGAACAGGCATACCCCTCTCGACATCATCGAGGTTAAGGATACGCCTTTGGGACGGGCTTTGCCGGTAACGGGGGTCATCCCGCCTGCTGGAGGGTGGCCACGACCTCGGCCAGGACCTGTTCCGCCTTGGCGGCCTCCACCTGGCAGGTGCCCACCTGGCGGTGGCCGCCGCCGCCATACCGGAGCATCAGGGAGCCCACGTCGACCAGGCAGGAGCGGTCCAGGATGCTGTGGCCCACGGTGAGGACGACGTTCTGCTTCTCCCGGCCCCAAAGCACGCGGACGGAGACGTTGGCCTGGGGCCAGAGGGCGTATTCCATGAAGCGGTTGCCGCTGAGGATCTCGTCCACACTGCGCAGGTCGATGACCAGGACCTTGCCCTCCACGCGGCTGTGGGCCTGGAGCATGGCCTGGTAGGCCTTCTCCTGCTCAAAGTAGCGTTCCACGCGCTCCTTCACGTCGGGCAACGCCAGGATCTCGTCGATGCTGAGGGTGCGACAGTAGCGGATCATGTCCTTCATCAGGGCGTGGTTGCTGATGCGGTAGTCCTTGAAGCGCCCGAGACCCGTGCGGGGGTCCATGACGAAGGAGAGCAGGATCCAGTCCTTGGGGTTCCGGATCTCATCCTCGGTGAGGCTGCCGCTGTCGCTCTTGTCGACCGCGTCCATGAGTCCGTTCTCGTCGAACTTCCAGAAGGTCTTGGCGCCGCCGTAGTGGTCGTAGATGACCCGTGCGCAGCTCGGGGCCCGGTACGAGGCGCCCTTGAAGACGATGCGCTCGTTCTCGGCGAGGCGCTCCTCCTCGCTGGAGTGGTGGTCGAACCACATGCCGCAGCCAGGGACGAAGGGCACGTTGGCCAGCACGTCGTTGCCCGTCACCTGCACCTTCCCGTCCTGCATGTCCTTGGGGTGGACGAAGAGGTAGTCGTCGATGACGCCGTGTTCTTCCAGCAAGGCCGCGCAGGCCAGCCCATCAAAATCCGACCGTGTAATGAGGCGCATGGGTCCCTCCTGGAGGATTCTGAGTTCATCATAGGCACGGCGCAGCGGAGCGGGGGGAAAAACCCTCGCTCAGGGCCTCTAGGAGGCGGTCGATCTCTCCTTCGGTGGTCATGAAGGAAGGGCTTACCCGGCAGTGGCCCCCGCGCAGGGCGATCACGATGTCCCGGTCCGCAAGGCGCTCGAAGAGACCCTGGTTGGCAGCCTCCGACCCTGTGGTGAAGGAGAGGATCGCCGAGCGTTCCGTGTGCGACGCTGCGGGCGTGGCCACCTGCAGACCCGCCGCCCGAAGTCCTTCGAGCAGGCGGTCGGTCAGGGCCAGCACCCTGGCGTGGATCGCGGGGAGGCCTGTCTCCAGGAGCAGCTCCAGTCCGGCGGTCCAGGCATGAAAGAGGGGGTAGGCGATGGTGCCGGTCTCGTACCGCCGGGCGTCCGGAAGCTAGCGCAGCGCGGCGAGGTCGTCCTCGGCGGCGAACATGCCCGGCATAACCGGACGGATGCGATCCCAGACCCCTTCGCGCACGTAGAGAAACCCGGTGCCGGGCAGCCCCAGAAGCCACGTGAAGCTGCCGGAAGCCAGCACGTCGATGGCGTCGTCCTCGACGTTCAAAGGCAGGACGCCAGCGGCCTGGATGCTATCCACGACGAACAGGGCCCCCGTGTCGTGGGCGATGCGCCCCAGGCGCTTGAGGTCCGCCCGGTAGCCGGTGGAGTGCCGCACGGCTGAGACGGTCACGAGGCGTGTCCGGGGGTCCACGGCTTGGGCCAGGCGCTCCGGATCCATGCGCTGATGGGCATCCAGGGGGAACACCCGCACCTCGACCCCCTGCTGCCGCAAGGCCAGCCAGGGGAAGGTGTTGTTCCAGTGCTCCCCGGCGAACATCACGAGGTTGTCGCCGGGAGCCCAGGCATACCCGGCGGCGACCAGGCCGAGGCCCACCCCTGTGCTGGTGACCAGGGCCTATTCCTCGGGGCGACCACCCAGAAGCCTCGCCAGGAGCTGCCGGACGGGGGTGCGTGCGGAGGGCTTCCGGCTGGGCGCCTTGGCCGCGAGGGTGAGGA
>CAYZND010000451.1:0-2760 GCA_964479495.1 uncultured Mesoterricola sp. | reverse complement strand
GCCGTAGTCCCGCACCTGGGCGCCGCAGTCCAGCAGGAGCACCTTGCCGTTGCGGTAGTCGCGCTTCTTCTCGTAGTGCAGCGTCGCCCCCTTGGGCTCCAGGGCCACGATGGAGGGGAAGGCGAGCTGGTGCTCCAGGCAGCCGACGGCCTGCATGAAGGCATAGTGGATCTCCAGCTCGGAAGCCCCCCCCAGGAAGGCCTTCCGGCCCGCTTGATGCCCCTTGGCGCCCAGCTCCGTTGCTTCTTCCAGGCAGGCCAGCTCGTAGGGCGTCTTGCAGCTGCGGCCCCAATCCAGGTAGGTGGTCAGGCTCGCAGGATTGGGATCAAGTCCGGCGGCCTGCGCGCGATCGATCTCGTTGCCGATGTAGGCGGCCTGGTTGGGTTTGCCCACGGCCTCCCAGACGGCATCCAGGGTCGGCACCTCCGTGAGGGTGAAGCCCTCGGCCCAGAACGGGTTTCCCAATGGCAGCTGCTCGTACCAGAAGTCCTCGGGGGCGTAGCGGATCAGCTCCGGCTTTCGCCCCGGGACGATCTTCAGGACATGGTGCGGTCCCTCGAGGGGGCAGTGATGCCGGAAGTGGGGCACGGCATGGAAGGGGGCCGTGTGGTCGTCGGCGAAGTAGGTGTAAGGCTCGCCGCTCGACAGGATCAGGGCGTCATAGCCCGTGGCGGCCAGGGCCTTTGCGTCGAAGGCCAGCCTCACGTTGAGGTGTTCCAGGAAGAGGGACTTGAGGTCCATGCATGGCTCCAAGGGGATGGTGATTCCGATGCGAGGTCGGGATCAGGGGCAGGTCAGGTATTGGATCGGCTTGAGCTCCGGCGCGAACCCATGCTGGACCGCCTTCGAGAAAAAGAGCTCCAGGCTCTGCTCCTCGGGCGTGCCTAGGTCATAGTGGATGTTCTCCGTCAGATACTCCTCCAGCTCCAGGCGGGTCCAGCCGATGCCGCGCAAGGCACCCTCCACGATCTCGGCCGTTCCCTGCCGCCCCATCTCCAGGCTGCGCTGGAAGTATGCGAGCAGGTCGGGCGGGGCAGGGGCGCTTGACCGGACCGTCCAGAGGGCGAACACGAAGGGAAGTCCCGTCCAGGCATGCCATTCCTCAGCGAGATCCAGGACGATCAGACCTTCCTTGGCAGCCCGCATGGCGCCATCTCCGATCAGCAGGGCCGCATCGTGCTCGTGCAGCATGGTCGGCAGGTCCGGCTCCATCTCGTCCACGGCCGGAGATACCCCGTAGCGCTCCCGGAGCAGGAGCTGGGACAGCACCACCGAGGTGCGGGAGGAGGCATCCAGGGCCAACGTGCGGATTTCCGAAGGCCGCACCTTGGAGAGGAGCAGGACGCTGCGGACTCGCTTGCGGGAGGAGATGCAGAGGTTCGGCACGATGCGCAGGTCGGGAATGCGCAGGTATTCGATGGAGCTGATGAGGCCGGCATCCACCTCGCCCCGCTTCAGCCGGTCCGCGCAGAGGGAAGGTACATGGAACTGCAGTTCGAAGAGGCCGTCTCCGAGGCCGTGCTTGAAGCCGTAGTTCAGGGGAGCTGCATTCAAGTAGTCGATGATGGAGAGTCGAAAGGTTCGGAGTCCGCCCATGACTCCATTCTGGCATCCCCTCTGGGGGTGCACCGGGGCGACCGTGATCACGTTCATTCCGAAGGCCTTGAAATGCCGGGATCCCCGTAGGAAAGGGGTTGAATATATCAATCTTTTTCACTACGGCATTCAATTCCTGCGATCATGCTCTCCATGCTCTTGTGGCATTACGAATTGAACATTCCTCTCGGATCCATGTGGGCGGCCTTCGATGAGCGGGGCCGCCTTCGCTTCCTCAAGTTCGGGACGTTGGATCCCCGGGCCACCATGCCCCTGGCTCCCAAGAGCCAGCGGGAGGTCTACCGCTTCCTGGTCCGGCAGCTCGAGGCCTATTTCGCCGGGACCCTGCGCACCTTCACCGTTCCCCTCGATCCCATGGGCACCGAGTTCCACCAGCGGGTGTGGGACGAAGTGATGGCCATCCCCTACGGCCGGACCCTGGAGCTGGACAAGCTGGTCCACAGGCTGGGCGGAGACGCGGTGCGAGAGGAGGTTCTCGAGGCTCTGAGCGCCAACCCCATCGAAATCCTTTTGCCCATCCATCGGGTGGTCAGCACCGAAGGTGCCTTCCCTGGCTACACACCGGGATCAGCGATCCAGAAGGCCCTGCTGACCCACGAGAGTGGTCCCCTGGTCGCAGACTGAGAGGGGTCCCCGCTCCAGGTGGAGCACCTCCAGGTGTTCGGCTCCCAGCCGCTCCTGGAGAAGCTGCAGGGCCCGCTCGGGTTCCACGCGGTTGATGCAGGAGAAGAAGTCCACGGCGGCGAACCGGTGCTCGGGCCATGTGTGGATGGCCAAGTGGCTCTCGGCGATGATCACCATGCCGCTCACGCCCAGGGGGGAGAAGTGGTGGAAGGTGTGCGTCACGATGGTGGCGCCGCTCGCCTCCGCGGCCGCCAGCATGGCGCGGGTCACCTGGTCCAGGTCCGAGAGCCGCGCGGCGTCGCAGCCGGTCAGCTCGGCGATGAAATGTCGGCCCAGGGCGGTCATGTCCATACGGTACCACCTCGCGGCAGGGTTGCCGAGCCGTCAGGGAGCAGGCTCCAGGTCGATGGACACCGCGATCAAGACCGTGTCGGGATTCAGCGGCGTGGAGAATCGGATGGGGTCCGCAAGGCCTTCCAGGCGGACCAGGCCCATGCCGTGAAGGTCCAGGTCGAGTTC
>CAYZND010000450.1:0-2760 GCA_964479495.1 uncultured Mesoterricola sp. | reverse complement strand
GCCTCGCGGCCCGGAGACCGGGTACGGCTACATCGAGACCTCGGGCGAAGGGCGAGTCGTGAAGGTCGAGGCCTTCCGCGAGAAGCCGCCCTGCGAGAAGGCGATCGAGTACCTGGCCTCCGGCCGCCACTTCTGGAATGCCGGCATGTTCGTGTGGACCCTGGCCGACATGCGATCCGAGATGCATCAGCACTGTCCCGCGGTGCTGGCCCCCCTGGACGCCTGGAGCAGCCGAGGCGCCGCACCCGAGGCGCTGCCGGAGGCCTACCGGCAGCTGCCCAAGCTCTCCATCGACTACGCCCTCATGGAGAAGTCGCCGAAGGTGGCCGTGGTCCCTGCCCGGTTCGCCTGGTCCGACGTGGGTTCCTGGCCCGCCGTAGTTGAGTTCCACCAGCCCGATGCCTGCGGCAACGTGGTGGAGGGGGAGGCCATTCTTCTGGACAGCTCCAACTGCGCGGTGTTCGGCGGCAAGCGGATGATTGCGGGCTCCGGCCTGAAGGACCTGATCGTGGTGGACGAAGCGGACGCCCTGCTCATCTGTCGGCGCGACAAGGCCCAGGACGTGAAGACCATCGTGGAGCGACTGGAAGCGATGGGACGGAAGGACTTGCTGTGAGGGGATGATGGCCTCTGGATGGGAAGTGCTCGACACCGCAGTGAAGATCGGGCTGGGCGCTGCAATCACGGGCGTCGTGACCCTCTGGGTCAACGGCCGTCAGCTGAAGGCACAGTCGGCCCAGGAACTGAGGCGACAGCGCCAGCAGGAGTGGACTCGCAGCCTGGAACTCCTGGTCTCCTTCCGCAAGAGCCTCTACCTCTTCAACGAAGAGGCGGGCGACTATCTCGTGAACCGAGAGGAGAGCACCCTGGAAGCAAGGCTGGAGAAGAAACTGGAAATGGCCAAGGCGAGGCTGGAAGCCTCGTTCCTGGACCTGCTGGAAGCCCACACACGGCTGGGCATCCTGCATACCGGCGTGGCCGCTTCACTCCAGGAGTTCCGGGCGGCCGGCGACGAGTATTTCCGGGAGGTCTGGAACCGCAAGGACCAGCTTACGGATGCCGAGCTGACAGAACTCTGGAGCCAACTGGAGGAGCCCCAGGAACGACTGTTCCATGACCTCAGGTACCTTGAACAGCAGTTCAGTGCATGACCCTGGAGAACGCGATGGAACGACCAAAAACCCTGCATGTGGACAAACCCTGGGGACGGGGCCCCGTCCGCGAGCCGGAGTAGCCGGGAAGCGGGAGCGTGCAACGGGGTTGCGCGCGATCCGGGGGTAGTCATGGAACCCCCCGCGAGCGCAGAGGCGCGAGTGGCATAACACCAGAACACCGATGGAGTGAAACGCAATGGAACGTCCGAAAACGCTGCATGTGGACAAACCCTGGGGATCCTTTGACCAGTTTGTGCTGAACAGCCTCTGCACGGTGAAGATCCTCACGTGCAACCCTGGCCAGCAGCTCAGCCTCCAGCGTCACAAGCACCGGAGTGAGCTCTGGATCGCCCTTGATGCGGGCGTGGTCATCGAGCTGGATGGCCGGGTCATCACTCCGGACAAGGGAGGCGAGATCTGGCTTCCTGCAGGCTCGGTCCACCGGCTGAGCTGCTCGGCCCAGACGACACACCCGGTTCGAGTCATGGAGATCAGCCTGGGCACCTTCGACGAGAACGACATCGAGCGCCTTGAAGACGTCTATGGGCGCTCCTAGGGTGCGTCGGAGCCTGGCCTGGCTCCTCGTCCCGGTGTGCGTTCTGTCCGCGCAGGACGCCAGTGCCATCCTCAAGCAGGTGGATCGCTGCCGGTACCCGTGGCCCAGCTTCTCCATGGACGTGACGCTGAAGGATGGCAAGGCCAAGCAGCGATGGCGCGTCCTGGTCCGCGAGAACGATGACGCGCGGGTGGATGGCCTGTCCGAGAAGGAGAAGCGCCGAACCGTACTGCTTCTGGGCGATCAGATGTGGCTGCTGCTGCCCGGCTCCAAGCTGCCCATCAAGATCTCTCCCCAGCAGCGCCTCCTGGGCCCCGCGGCCGGAGGGGACATTGCTCGTTTCCGCTTTTTCGCGGATTACACCGCCGCCAACCAGGAGGAGGAGGAGCTGGACGGGAAGCCTTGCAAGCGGCTGGACCTCCAGGCCAAGCGCCCCGCGACCAGCTATCGGACGGCCACCCTCTGGACCACCCGTGAAGGCACCCCCCTGCGCTGCGACTTCTACTTCGCCTCCGGAAAGCTGGCTCGAACGGCTCAATTTGGACCCCTCGTCGAGGAAGGAGGAGTCCAGGTTCTCTCCTCGCTCCGTCTGGCGGAGCCTTCCGGTCGGAGCGTGGACCTTGAGTTCTCCCGCTGGAAGCCGGTCGTGATTGAAAGCCGGCTGTTCGAACTGCCCAAGCCCCCTGTGAAAGAGGCCCTTGGCCCCTGAATCCGACTGGCCGCCGCTGCCGCTAGAGCCTAGACTGGTCCTTGAGGTGCCCTTCGGGGCTTCCCGCCACCTTTTGTCTCACCTCTACAGACCAGTCCCAAATGGGACTCCTGCATCGACATCCTTCCAAACCAATCCCGCCAAACTTTCCCTCACGAAACGCCCCCGCCTCGGGGCGTTTCACTGTACAGGGGTGAAACATCCCGGCTGGGGCTGCACCCTCCATCTATCGTGCCGCCCACTGGACGGCACTCCTGCTCATACCCCTCGGGGGTGATCGAAGGGATGGAGCCTGACCCGGGGCCTTTGGGGCAGTACTATCCGTTTCCAGGCAGGGCTGG
>CAYZND010000449.1:0-2763 GCA_964479495.1 uncultured Mesoterricola sp. | reverse complement strand
ATCCGGAACTGGCCCTCCGCCTTGGGGCGCGCTCGCTGGTCATCTCCGCCAGCGCCGGCTCGGGAAAGACCTTCGCCCTGGTGGCCCTGGTGCTGGGCCACCTGGGCCACCTGGGGCGGGCACCGGAGGTCATTGCCACCACCTTCGGGCGCGAAGCTTCCGCAGACCTCCGGGGGCGGATCCTGGAGCCCCTGGACCAGCTGGCGAGCTGGGACACGGAGACCTGGAACGGGGCCCTGGCCTCGCTGCGACGCGGCTTCGGCGCCTGGGACGCCTGGCTCTCGGCGCACCAAGGCCGCGGCGAGATCGGCGCCGCAGCCCGCCAGTGGCTCGCGCCCGACGGCTGGCCAGGCTGGATCGCATCGGCTGAAGCCGCCCGTTCCCACTGGATCCTCACCCGCCGGGAGGCGGAGCTGCTGCGCGCCACCACCGTCCACGCCCTGGCGCAGGCCCTGCTGCGAACGCGAGGCCTCGGCGCCGAGGAGCTCCTGGAAGCGGACGATCCCGCCCTGGCGCGCCTGCTGAGGACCGCCGGCCGCGAGGCCCTGGACCTGCCGAGCAGCCACCCGGACCACGTGGCTGCACGGCGGCTCTGGGCCTGGTGCGAGGGCCAGGAGGAGGAGCGGGACCGCTGGAGCCTCCTGGCCACGGCCTATGACGCCCATGTGGATGCGCTGGGGGGCTGGCGGTCCTCCCTCGACGCCACGGTGCCACGGGAGCGGTTCCTGCGCGAAGGGCGGCGGATCCTGGAGGCGTACGGCCCCTTTGTGCAGGAACCCCTGCGGGCGGCCTCCCTCACCAAGCAGGGCAAGCCGCACGGGAGCTTCCTCCGCTTCGGCCTCGCCAAGTTCCAGAGGGAGTGCGGACCGCAGGAGCCGCCCGCACGCATCCTGGAGTCCCTGGAGCGGCTCGCCGGCCGCTTCCTGAAGGACGATGGCGGCTTTCCGAACTACCTCGCGCCCGCCTTCACCGAGGCCCTGTCGGCGCTGGGGGACGACCTGCCGGAGCACCTCGAAGCCTGGATGACGCTGCTGCTGGAGCGGGTCTTCCAGCGCTTCCGCGCCTTGAAGGCCGAACGCGGTCTCCGCAGCTACGGCGACCTCGTGCGGGATGCCCGGGAAGCCCTGGTGTCCGAGCCCCTGGCTCAGCCTCCGGCCCTGCTCCTGGTGGACGAATACCAGGACGTGAACCCCCTGCAGGAGGCTTTCCTGGAGGCGCTCCAGGCCCGGCGCACCGTGCTGGTGGGAGATCCCAAGCAGGCCATCTACGGCTTCCGGGGGGGCGTGCCGGAGCTGCTGAAGGCGAAGCTTCACCGAGCGGCGGGGGAGGGAGAGGCCTTCCGCCTCCCCACCAACCATCGCTCCAGCGCGCCGGTGGTGGAGACCGCCAATGCCTTCGTGGCGACCGTGGTGCCGCGGCTGGATCCGGCCTCCTCCGACCCCGACGGCGTCCAGGCGCACCGGGGCCATGGCCAGGGCGAGGCCCGGGTGGCCCTGGCGGGCGTGCCTTCCGGCAAACGGGGCAGCGACCTGGCCGCGGCCGCGGGCTGGATCGCCGCCCTGGCGCGACCGGAGGGATGGGAGGCCGCGGGGTTCACGCCCCTCCCCTCCCGGCGGCGGGCCCTGCTGCTGCCCCGGCGCACGGGCCTGGCGGAGCTGCGGCAGGCCCTGCAGGCGGTCCAGGTGGAGCCGCTGGTGCAGAGCCGGGAGGGCTTCTGGGAGAGCCCGGGCGTGCGCCTGATGATGGCGCTGCTGGAAGCGGTCGCCCGACCTGAATCCGAGGCCGCGCGCGGTGCGGTGCTCCGCTCCCCCTGGTGCGGCGCGACGAATGGCGAGCTCCTGGCCCTTGCGGAGCGGCGCGAAGCCGGTGCGCGCGTGGCGGAGGGGCTGGCGTGGCTGGAAAGGCTGGGGCGCGGCTCCACCCAGGCCCTGGCGGCGGAAGCCGTTGCGCGTCCGGGCCTGCTGGAGCTCCTGGCCGCCACGGCCGTCCACGGTTCCCTGGAGCCCGCCCGAGCCCGGCGCAACCTGGAGCGCTTCCTGGGCTGGGTGCCTGCCCTGCCGCCGGTGCCCGCCCTGGCCTGGTCCCAGCTCCAGCGGATGCGCGCCTTCCGCGATCCAGGCGACGCGCCCGCCGAGGATGCGGCGGTGGACCTCGTGGTGCAGACCCTCCATGGCGCCAAGGGGCTCGAGTACGACGATGTGATCCTGCCCCTGCTGGCGAACCCTGTGAAGGGTGTGCGCAAGGGCACCATCCGCCAGCGGCCGGCCCTCCCTGGCGTGCTCTGGATGGGCTGGAAGCTGGGACGCGCGCGGGGGTCGGCCCTCCGGGAACTGCACGGGGACGAAGCCCGGCGCGCCTTCCGCGAAGGCCTCAACCTGCTCTACGTGGGCCTCACCCGGGCGCGGAACCGCCTGGCGCTCCTGCAGCAGTGGCCCCTCTCCAAGGAGGGTACCGCCGGAGCACCCCCTTCCGGTGCGGAGCGCTTGGGCTCGGAGCAGGGCGTCCAGTGGCACCACGTGGGCTCGGACCTGCGGGAAGCCCTGCCGGGGCTGCGGACCCTGGAGGCACCCCCCCGGGTCGCCGGCCCCACCGGCCGCGAGCCCGTCCGCCTGGAGCCGCCACCCCCGCGGCCCGGCCTGGAGGCCGTGGCTCTCCCTTCCGCGTCGGGGGGCGATCGCGTGCGCAAGGGCATCCGCATCCACGCCCTCCTCCGGGAGGTCCTGGTGCGCGACGCGGAAGATCCCGCAGCGGCCCGCGCCTACC
>CAYZND010000448.1:0-2787 GCA_964479495.1 uncultured Mesoterricola sp. | reverse complement strand
GGGCCGAACTCCGCGTGCAGCCGGTCGTTCATGTAGCGGCCCCGCAGCACCAGGTCCACGGGTTCTTCGACCTCGCCTTCCACCACCAGCAGCCCCCCGAGGCGGTGCCAGGTCCAGGGGACGATGATCTTTTCCGGAGGCTTGATCACGGGCGGGGGCGGCGGGGGTTCCTTCTTGCGGCAGGCGGTGAGCCCGGTGAGCCCAACCAGGACTGCAGCCAGGAGGCAGGCCCCCGTGCCAGCCCTCGCACCGGTCCCCAGGCCGGTCCTCGCACCGGTCCTCATCGGTCCCCGCGGAGGCAGGCGGCCCAGTAGTTGGTCTTCTCCCGCACCTTCACCTGAAGGGGGGCGAGGTCGCGATCCTCCAGGAAGCTGAAGGCCCAGTGGGCCAGGGCTTCCGTGGTGGGATTCGTTCCATCGAGGAAGGCCTGATCATTGAGGAGGGTGTAGTTCACCTGCCTGGCCCAGTCCTGGAGGGCCGCGGAGAGGCGGGGCTCTTCATCCAGGTTCTGGGCTTCCACCGTGGCCTCCACTTCCCAGTTGTGCCCGTGCCGATCCTCCCGGAAGCCGGGCAGGTCGTGGTAGTGGTCGGCGACAAAGGTGCGGTGGAGGGTGAGGCGGAGTGACATGGGAGGTCCAGTGTAGCCCAGGGGGTGCAGGCGCAGGCGGTCGGCATCCTACTGGGATGACGGGACAGGTCCGGAGGCACACAATGAAGCGTCGAAAGGGAGTCGGATGCGCTGGAAAGCCCTGATCTGGCTGGTCTGCTGCCTGGCGCTGGGGGCCCAGAAGGCGCGCCCCCTGGACCCCCTCAAGGACGTGTCCGTGACCCTGCGGAAGGGTGCGGTCGTGGTGGAAGCGCCCACTGGCGTCCACCTGAAGCGCGCCTTCATGGAGGTGAAGCTGAAGGAAGGAACACCCGGAACGCTGGCCTCCGGCCCCTTGCCGCCGACGACGGCGACGGATGAGCTGGGGGACGGCATCTGGCGTGGGCCCGTGGTGATCCCCGTGAAGGGGCAGAACCTGCCGCCGGAGGTGGAGCTGGTGGTGACCTACCAGCCCTGCACGGAAGGCGAAGGCGCGGTGTGCTACCCACCCACGGACCAGCTGCTGAAGGCCAAGGCCGAGGACCTGGTGGCGCCCGCCAGCCCGGATCCGCCCCGGAACCTGCTCTGGTCCTTCCTGGTCATCTTCACCTTCGGGCTCGCCGCCTCGTTGACCCCCTGTGTGTATCCCATGATCCCCATCACCATGGCCATTGTGGGAGCCAAGGAAGGTGGACGCTTCAGGGGCTTCCTTCTTGCCTTGTCCTTGGTGCTGGGCATGGCCGTCACCTACTCGATCCTTGGGGTGGTGGCCGCTCGATCCGGCTCGGCCTTTGGCGCCTTTGCCCAGCATCCGGCCTTCCTCATCCCCGTGTCTCTGCTTTTCGCGGTCTTTGCCCTGTCGCTCTTTGGGGCCTTCGAGATCCGGCTGCCTTCAGCCCTCCAGGCGAGACTCCAGAGCGGTCCCCGGAAGGGCTTCCTGGGCGCCTTCTTGATGGGCCTGGTCCTGGGCCCCCTTTCGGCCCCCTGCGTGGGACCCGTGGTGGGGACGGTGTTGCTGGGCATCGCCACCCAGGGCCAGGTGCTCCTGGGGGCGCTCCAGCTCTTCACCTTCGCGCTGGGGATGGGTGTGCTCTTCATGGCGGTGGGGACCTTCTCCGCCAGTCTGCCCCGCAGCGGCGAATGGCTGGTGACCCTGAAGCAGACCATGGGGCTCGTGGCCCTGGGTTTTGCCGTGTGGAACGTCCGCTATGTGACACCCGAGTGGCTCAACTTCGCCTTCTGGGCGGTCTTGCTCCTGATCGGGACAGGGGTGTTCGGCGCCTTTGCGCCGGCCCAGGGCCTGCGCGGAACCTTCCGGAAGGGTCTGGGGCTGGCCTGCCTGGTTTTGGGGCTTCTTCTCGGGGTGCGGGCGGTGGAGTCGGGTCTGGACACTCCACTGCTGCCCCGGTCAGGCACGGTGCAGGAATCCACACCCCAGGCATGGAGACAGGCCTGGATGGAGAACGACTACGAAGGCGCCCTGGCCCGGGCCAGGGCCGAAGGGAAGCTGCTGGTGGTGGATGTCTGGGCGGAGTGGTGCGCCGCCTGCAAGGAACTGGACGAGAAGACCTGGCCGGATCCGAGGGTCTCGGAATGGCTGTCCAGGAACGCCGTGGCCGTGCGCTTGGACACGTACAAGACCCGGAAGGACCTGGAGAAGCCGTTGCAGATCCTGGGGTATCCCACCGTCCTGATCATGGATGGGGAAGGGAAGATCCTTCACCGTCAGGTGGGTTTTCAGAAGCCCGAGGACATGCTCGCCTTCCTGAGTCAGCCCTGAGGATGTTAGGCTTTTCAATGCAAGGGGAGTAGTTCTCGCGTCCTGCGCGAATGGAAGATCGCCATGCCCGGCGCACCCCGCCCGGTCTTCCAGCCTGAGCGGCCCGACCGCACCGGTGAACAAGACCTTCGTCCAGTTTGAACTGGCCGAGGGCTTCTGAGGCACCTCGGCCCCCACAGGAGGCCTTGATGCGCGCCGATCAACCCCCGCACCCCCTGCTCCGATCCGATTCCATCCTGGCCCTGAAGCTCCTTTCGAGAGGTGTGGCATGAAGGGTGTGATGCGGAACTTCGGGGGCAGCTTGGTCTTCTCGGCGGTGGCCCTGGTCGCCGCGTACTTTGTCGGCGCGACGGCCGGCCCTGCGGCGGGCCTCACGGCCGTGATGACGGCGGCCATGCTTGGCCTGCTGGAGACGTCCCTT
>CAYZND010000447.1:0-2799 GCA_964479495.1 uncultured Mesoterricola sp. | reverse complement strand
TGCCACCGCCCTGCTGGATGCCGGCAGCGGATTCGGGATCCTGAGGGCCCTGGAAGCGGCGGACCTCGTGATCACCAAGGCCCGGAGCATAGGCCTAGGTGCCGCGGCGCTGGGGAACTGCGGCGATGTGGCTCGGCTCGCGCCCTACGCGGAGCGGATCGCCGAGGCAGGGCTCGTCGGGCTCGTGATGGCCAACGATGCAGGCTCCGGGCTGGTGGTGGCCCCCCATGGCGGCACCCGCCCTCTGCTTTCCACCAACCCCCTCGCGGTGGGTCTGCCCCGGCCCGGCCGGCGCCCCATCGCCTTCGACCTGGCCACGTCACAGATCGCCGTGGGTGCCGCCAAGGCCGCCACGCGACGCGGAACTCCCGCGCCCGGGGACACGCTCATCGGTCCCGCCGGCGAGCCCGTCACGGACCCCCAGGCCCTCTTCGACGGGTTGGCGGCCCTGCTGCCCCTGGGGGGCGCCGCCTTCGGCTTCAAGGGCACGGCCTTGGGCCTCCTGGTGGAGGTCCTGGCGGGGGGCCTCAGCGGGGACGGACTCAGCGGCGATCACCCCGACCGCCGGGGCCGCAACGCAGTCTTCCTGCTGGCCCTGGATCCGGCCGCCTTCGGGGATGTGGAAGGCTTCCATGGACGCGTGGATGCTTTCCTGGAGCGCCTCCGCGCCAATCCGCCGCGCCCAGGCACGCAGGTCGTCCGCGTCCCCGGCGAGCACGGCCCGAAGCCGGGGCCAGGATCGAGCATCACGATCCTGGACGCCCTCTGGGAAGAGCTGCAGGCAGCCAGGAAGCCCGCAGAATAAGGCGGAATGCTTTCTCTTCAAGGGGCTGAAAGATTTCTTGACCCATTTTTGTATACAGAATACAGTTCCTCCATGCCCATCTCCCGGAAACCCCTCCGCGCCGATGTCCACAAGGAACTCCTGGGTCTGATCCTCCAGGGGACCTTGACGCCCGGCCAGCGCCTGCGGGACACGGAATTGGCCCAGCAGCTTGGCGTGAGCCGCACCCCCGTGCGGGAGGCCCTGCTGCGCCTGGAGCGGGAAGGCTTCATCAGCTCCCAGCTCCACCAGGGCTTCTCCGTGAAGCCCCTGAGCGAAGCGGAGATCCGGGACGCCTATCCCCTGGTGGGTCTGCTGGAGTGCTCGGCCCTGGACGAGATGCCCGATCCCACGCCGGAGAAGCTGCAACGCCTGGCCGAGCTCAGCCGATCGATGAAAGAAGAGGGCTCCGATGCCCTGCGCCGCATCGAGCTGGACGAGGCCTGGCACCGGGTCCTCATCGCCGAGAGCGGCAACCAGCACCGGTTCCGGGTCCTCGACGACCTCAAGCGCATCCTCTTTCGCTACGAATACACCTTCATGCAGGTGTCCGAGTGGGTCACGGAGTCCCTGGAGGAGCACCACGCCATCGCGTCTTCCCTGGAGCGCGGCAAGCGCCGGGAGGCCGTGCGGCTCCTGGACACCCACTGGGACCGCACCATGAAGGCCATCCTATCCACCTTTTTCGCGAAAGGGAGCCAGGCATGACTGACCGTGTACTGCCGCTCGGAGATCCCCGCCTGCGAGTCGTCAGCAAGCTGGTCCGGGACTTCAGCGATCCGGCATTTCAGGAAGAGAACCGCCGCCTGAAGGCGGCCCTGGACGCCTTCCGCGCCGAGCACGGCTTCGGCCGGGGCATTGCGGCGCCCCAGATCGGCATCCCGAAGCGCTTCATCTCCGTCAACCTGGGCCGGGGCACCCATTCGCTCGTCAACCCCGTCATCACCTGGCGCAGCGAGGAGACCCTCACGCTCTGGGACGACTGCATGTGCTTTCCCGACCTGTTGGTGCGGGTGCGGCGCAATGCCTCCATCTCCATCACCTTCCAGGACGAGCGCGGTCAGCCGCAGACGTGGGACCGCCTGGAGCCGGCCGAATCGGAACTGCTCCAGCACGAGCTGGACCACCTGGACGGTGTGCTGGCCACGGACCTCGCCCTGGACGCCCGCAGCCTCATCTACCGCTCCGCCTTCGACGCCGACCCCGCCTTCTTCAAGGGCCAGGTGGACTACGTCATCCAGCCCACGATCTGAGGGAGGCGCACGTGTTCGAGCAGGACATCGCCGCCTGGCGGCACGACCTCCACCGGATCCCCGAGCTGGGCTTCCAGGAGTTCAGGACCTCCGAGTACGTGGCCGAAGCCCTCGCCGCCCTTGGCCTGGAGGTCACCCGAGGCGTCGGCGGCACGGGCGTGGTGGGAACCCTGCGATGCGGCCGCGGGAAGCGGGCCATCGGCCTCCGGGCGGACATGGACGCGCTCGCGATTGCCGAAGCGGGAAGCCATCTCTATAGCTCCGCGCACGAAGGCCGGATGCACGCCTGCGGCCACGACGGCCACATGGCGATCCTGCTGGGCGCCGCCCGCCTGCTGAGGGAGGCGGACGACCTGGATGGCACGATCCATTTTGTCTTCCAGCCCGCGGAGGAGCATGGCCGGGGCGCCAAGGCCATGATCGCCGACGGCCTCTTCCAGCGCTTCCCCATGGAGGCGATCTACGGCCTGCACAGCATGCCCGGGCTGCCCGAGGGCCAGTTCGCCACCCGCGCCGGGGGCATCCTCGCCTCCGAAGACAACTTCGTGATCCGCATCCAGGGCCGGGGCGCCCATGCGGCGCGCCCCCACATGGGCATCGACCCCATCGTCATCGGCGCGGAGCTCGTGCTTGCCCTCCAGAGCATCGTCTCCCGCAGCCTCGACCCCACGGACCAGGCGGTGGTCTCCGGAGACATACAGCGAGATGAGCGCCTGCACACGC
>CAYZND010000446.1:0-2804 GCA_964479495.1 uncultured Mesoterricola sp. | reverse complement strand
ATCGGCCAACAGTTCAAAAGCAACATTATCTTGCCCCTGGCTTCCATGGGCTGGGCCGGAGGCCGGCGCTGGGTCGGGGAGTTGGGGGCGGGGTTCCTGGGCGGCTTACTGTTAATGGGACTCGTGGCGCTGACCATCCAGGGAGTGGGCGGCTTCCACTGGAACTTGAGGCCCGGAGGCTCGGCAGCCCTCGGTCAGGGGGCCTGGCTTTTCCTGGCGGTGGCTTTCCGGGAGGAGATCCTGTTTCGGGGCTACCCCTTCCAGCGTCTGGTGGATGCCCTGGGCCCGTGGGGCACCCTCCTCCTGACCTCCCTTGGCTTCGCAGCGGCCCACTGGGGCAACCCCGGCATGAGCGGGGACACCCGTGTCTGGGCCAGCGTGAACATTGCCCTGGCGGGTCTCCTGCTCGGGCTGTGCTACTTGAAGACCGGACGCCTGGCCCTGCCCATCGGCCTGCATCTGGGCTGGAACTGGGCCCAGGGCAGCCTCTTGGGCTTTCCGGTGAGCGGCCATGAGGTCGGCGGTTTCCTGGCTCCAGTGCTCCACGATGGACCCCTTTGGCTGACGGGAGGACGCTTCGGGCTCGAGGCCAGCCTCCCTTGTGCGCTGGTTGCAGCCCTGGCTGCGGCGGGGCTGCTGCTGTGGAAGCCAAGGGAGGGGCGATGATCCGGTTCCTGCGGCGCCTGCTGGCATTGGGCTTCCTGCTGCTCCTGCTGGGGATCGGAGCGGCCTGGCTTGGGTGGCAGTATGAGCTGCGCCGGGACCCCATGGCCTTGCTGGATCGGGGTCCGCTGGCCTATCGGCTGGCTGCGGAGGAGAGTTCGGAGGCGACCACCCAGGCGGGTGAGCTGCGCGTCTTCCGCCACATCACCCTCGATGCGGGGCTGGCGAACCCGGTCCGGTTCACGGTGAGTCTTCCCGGGAATACGCACGGTCCGCTCCCGGCGGTGCTGATCCTGGGGGGGCTGGAGATCGGCCGGGAGAGCCTGGGCTACCTGGCGCACCACGGCCACAACGCCCTGGTGGCCTACCAGTACCCCGGTGAGGGCGCAGCCTGGTATGAAGGCGCGTGGATGAGGAGGATCCCAGCCATGCGGCGGGCTGCCCTGGAGGTGCCCGCCCAGGTGGATGTGATCCTGGCTTGGATGAGCGACCAGACCTGGGTGGAGCCGGAACGCATCAGCGTGATGGGGTACAGCTTCGGCGCTGCGTTCCTCCCGGCCTGCCTGCGTGTGGCCCAGGCTCACGGCCGCTCCCTGGGCCCCACGGTGGTGGCCTACGGCGGGGCGGACCTGCCCTCCCTGCTCGAGGTCAACGTGGACCTTCAGCCTCGCTGGCTGAGGCGGGCCGTGGCCCGCCTGCTGGCGCTGGCCCTGCGCCCTCTGGAACCCGCCCGCCATGGACCGCACCTGCGGGGGACTTTCCTCTTCATCAACGGACGGCGCGACGCGCTCATCCCTCCCGCCAACGCCCTGGCCCTGCAGGCCTCGGTTCCTGGTCCTCACAGGGTCGTTTGGCTCGAGGCGGGGCACATGAATCCTGGGGATCCGCTGCTCCTGGCCCAGATCATCCGCCTCAGCCGCAACTGGCTCCTGGAGCAGAAGGCCCTGAACCCCTGACGGGGGCTATGCTGTCTGGATGCGTTACGCCTCCCTCGCCTCCGGTTCCAAGGGGAACTGCCACGCGTTCTCCGACGGGGATCGGACGCTCCTCGTCGACGTAGGCATCTCGTTCCTCCAGATCCGCACCCGGCTGGAGGCGCTCGGCTGGGATCTGGGCGCGGTCCAGGCCGTGGCCATCACCCATGAGCACTCGGACCACATCGCGGCGGTGCCTGTCCTGCTTCGGCGCACCCCCTGGGTCTTCCTGGCCACGGCGGACACCCTCTCGGCCATCGAGCGCATCCACGAACTGGAGATCCCGCCCTCCCGCTGGATTCCCCTGCGCGCCGGGCAGCCCACGGACTGGGAGGGCTGGCGGATCCTGCCCTTCTCGACCCCCCACGACGCGGTGGACTCGGTGGCCTACCGGATCGAAGCGGGCGCCTTCAATGCTGCGGTGGTCACGGACCTGGGCCACCCCACGGCTCTCGTGGCAGACCACTGCCAGGACCTGGACCTGCTGGCCCTGGAGTCCAACCACGATGTGCAGATGCTGCGCGAGGGCTCGTACCCGCCGCCCCTCAAGGCGCGCATCCTCAGCCGCGTGGGGCACCTGTCCAACGAGTCCTCCGCAGAGCTGCTGGGTCGGTGCCTCTCGCCCCGGCTGCGGACGGTCGTGCTGGCGCACCTGAGCGAGCAGAACAACGACCCGGACCTGGCCCGATTCGCCGCGGAGGAGGTGCTCCGGGCGAGGGGAACGGAGCTGCATGTGGCGGCCCAGAAGGATCCCCTGGAAGTTGCGGACCTCGGCTAATCCGTTCAGGATGGCACCATGCAGCGACCCCGGTTCCCTTCTGTCCTCGCCCCGCGTGTGGCGGTTGGTTCGACCTCCGTTCCGGGACGCTGTTCAACCAGGAAAGAGCCCTGAAGGGTCTCTTGTCGGGGGTGTCTTGATGCGAAAAACGCTGCTCGGATCTCTGCTGATGCTTTCGGCGTACGCGCCGCTGTCGGCGTCTCCCTCCCTGAAGGACGTCGTGGAGCGGTTCGACGCGGCCCAGGCCAAGGTCACTTCCCTCCAGGCGCCCTTCACCCTCACCACCCAGCGGGCCCTCCTGAAGACGCCTTCGGTGACCAAGGGCACGCTGTACCTCCAGGGCTCGGACTTCGTGCACTTCGCCTTTGCGCCCCCCGAGGACCTCATCC
>CAYZND010000445.1:0-2814 GCA_964479495.1 uncultured Mesoterricola sp. | reverse complement strand
GGTTGGAGGTTTGCTGCGGTACGGCATCCCCGATTTCAAGCTTCCCAAGGCGCTGATCGATCGACGCTTGGCGCAGATGGAAGCCGAGGGGGTGAGCTTCGTGAAGCGGGTGAGCATCGGGGATGAGGTGTCGGTCCAGTATCTGCAGAAGCGCTTCGACGCCATGGTGCTCGCGGTGGGTGCCAGCATGCCGCGGGATCTCGATGTACCCGGGCGAGGGCTCCAGGGGATCCATCACGCCCTGGACTACCTGGGGTGCCAGATCCGGAAGAACGCGGGCGAATGCCTGGACAACCCCCTGGATGCACGCGGCGCTCGGGTGTTGGTGATCGGAGGCGGTGACACGGGCCACGATTGCGTCGAGACGGCCCTGCGACAGGGGGCGCTCAGTGTCCACCAGGTGGAGCTCCAGCCGGATCCGACGGGGCAGGGAAGATCCGCCGGGATCTGGCCCCACTTCTCGAGGAAGCCCACTCCGCGGGTCGAGGGTGTGGCGAGGTCGTGGCAGGTGGGGACCGAGGCTTTCGAGGGAGCCGAGGGACGCGTGATCCGGTGGCACGGGAAGCAGGGCGGGACCGGCCAGCCGATGGCGCTGGATGTGGATCTCGTGATTCTCGCCCTGGGGTTTCTGCCCGTAGCGCCTTCGAGCTTGGCGAATCAGCTGGGGCTGGACCTGGATGGTCGCGGGGCGCTCGCGGTGGCCCAGGATGGGAGCACGGGCATCCCAGGGGTGTTTGCCGCCGGGGATGGAGCCACAGGCCCGTCACTCGTCGTACGGGCCCTGCAGTCCGGACGCACGGCGGCCCGGACGGTGGACCGCTTCCTGAGGGGATAGCGCTTTCGACTCCTCTGTGGTGAGCTGATGCCATGCGGCGCCTTGCTCCCACCTTCGCGACC
This sequence comes from uncultured Mesoterricola sp., assembly GCA_964479495.1. Taxonomy (GTDB): domain Bacteria; phylum Acidobacteriota; class Holophagae; order Holophagales; family Holophagaceae; genus UBA1801. The sequence goes on along the minus strand of CAYZND010000445.1, from coordinate 1,917 downwards.
CTGCCTTCCGGCGGGAAGCTGCACTACCGCATCCAGGGGGAGCCCGGAGCCCCCTGGATGGTGCTGCTGAACGGCCTGCTGTCGGATACCACCATGTGGGCAGGGGTGCTGCCAGGCCTCACATCCTGCTTCCGGGTGTTGACCTTCGACAGCCGGGGGCAGGGGCGGTCGGATGTGCCCGAGGATGGCCCCTACACCGTGGAGACCATGGCTCGCGAGGCCTGGGAACTCCTGCAGACCCTGGGCATCGAGCGTCCCTGGCTCCTGGGCCTCTCCAACGGCAGCTCCATCTCGCTGGAGCTGCTGGCCGCCCATCCGGGGGCCTTTCTGGGTGCCGTGCTCACCAGCAGCATGCCGCGCATCGACTTCACCACACGGCTGCGAATCCAGCACTGGATCCAGTGCCTGGACCTCGGTGGTCCCCTCATGCAGTTCGATGCGGCGGCGCCGTACCTCTGGGGAGACCGGTTCCTGGAGCAGCGTCACGGGGTGCTGCGTGCCTATCACCAGGTCATCGCTTCCGGAAAAGGGCACGCCGTTGCCGGGGAACGCGATCCCTACCGGGGCGCCAGGCTCCAGATGGAGGGCGTCTTGACCTGGGATGCCCGGGAGCGGCTGGGACTCATCACCGATGCGGTGCTGCTGCTGTGCGGGGCCGAGGATCTGCTCACACCCCCATGGAAGTGTCTGGAGACCGCCCAGGGGATCGCCCGGAGCCGTTTCGAGATCGTGCCCGGCACCGGCCACGCGCTGCCGGTAGAGGACCCGAAAGGCTATGTGGAACGCGTTCTGTCATATGTTGACAAATCGATACGGGACTCGGAATTACGTGGCTGAAATATCGAATTTAAGCCATAATTGGGGCTCCCACACCAAACCACGTTTGTGTTGCTTCCCCGGGACGGGAAACCCATGCCGACAAATGCTCCAACCCCCGCCATCCTCAGCCTTCAGGAGCTGAAGGAGGTCTCCATCGGCCGTCTGGCCGAGATGGCCAAGGCGTATGGCATCGAGAGCCCGCTCTCCCTGCGTAAGCAGGAGCTGATCTTCCGGCTCCTGGAGGCCCAGGCCCAGAAGGAAGGTCTCTTCTTTGCGGAAGGGGTGCTGGAAGTACTGCCGGAGGGCTTCGGCTTCCTGCGGGCCCCCGAGCACAACTACGTGGCGGGTCCCGACGACATCTACGTGTCCCCCAGCCAGATCCGGAAGTTCAACCTGCGCTCCGGCGACACGGTCTCCGGCATGATCCGGCCCCCGAAGAACGACGAGAAGTTCTTCGCCATGCTGCGCATCGACGCCATCAACTTCGATCCCCCGGCGGCCACCAAGGACCGGGTCCACTTCGACGACCTGGTGCCGCTCTACCCCACGGCCATGCTGAAGATGGAGCGGGATGCCCAGGAGCTCTCCACGCGGTCGATGGACCTGATGACACCGCTGGGAAAGGGCCAGCGCGCCCTCATCGTGGCGCCTCCCCGCACGGGCAAGACCGTGCTCCTGCAGAACATCGCCAACTCCATCACCGCGAACCATCCGGAGGTCTTCCTCATCGTGCTGCTCATCGACGAGCGCCCCGAGGAAGTGACCGACATGGAGCGGCACGTGAAGGGCGAAGTGGTCTCCAGCACCTTCGACGAGCCCGCCACGCGCCACGTCCAGGTGGCGGAAATGGTCATCGAGAAGGCCAAGCGCCTCGTGGAGCATAAGAAGGACGTGGTGATCCTGCTGGACTCGATCACTCGGCTTGCGCGCGCTTACAACACCGTGGTGCCGCCCTCGGGCAAGGTGCTGTCGGGCGGTGTGGACTCCAATGCCCTGCAGCGGCCCAAGCGCTTCTTCGGGGCCGCGCGCAACATCGAGGGCGGGGGCAGCCTCACTATCGTCGCCACGGCCCTCATCGAGACCGGCTCGCGCATGGAC
>CAYZND010000444.1:0-2819 GCA_964479495.1 uncultured Mesoterricola sp. | reverse complement strand
GTCCACCAGCGGATCCGACCGCTCGGGCAGGGTGAACGGCATGCCGGCGGCCTCCACGACCTCCTTGAACCGGTGGATGTCGGGGCGGCCCAGGAACGACAACTCCAGGGACTCGGGCACCCGGGACCAGATCTCCTGGAGGCTGGAGAAGGCATCCTGCAGGCGGGACCGGGCGCCCAGCGTCTCGCCCCGGCGCAGCAGCGCCACGGCGCTGAGGGCGCTGGCCTCCAGCACCTCCGCCGGGAAGCGCAGCTCCCGGGCGGCGGCGAGCATGGCCCCCAGGGCGGTCAGGGAGTCCATGGTGACGGTCTCCGTGGTGTCCGGGATCGTGGTCAGCATGAGGGCATGGGCCCGGTGCCACTCCAGGTCCAGCCAGCGGGACCCCGAGCCCTCCACGGAGGCTTTGTGGTGCTCCAGCAGGGACCAGGCCTGCTCAAGGCCCTCGGCGCTCCTGGAGGCGATGGCCGCCTGGGCCAGGGCCTGCAGATACCGCAGCCGCGACAGCCGTTCCCGCCAGAAGAGCCCCGCGCTCTCGTGGCAGCGGACCGCCTCCTGGTAGAGCCGGGCGGCATCCCTCCACCCTCCCCGGAAGGCGATGATCTCTGCCTGGAGGAAGAGCAGCTCGCCCCACTCCAGGGCCGAGAGGTGGTCTTTGGGGATGTCCAGGGCCTGCAGGAGCACCATGTCGCACTGGGCTGCATCCCCCAGGGCCGCCAGGGTCCGGGCCTTCCAGGCCTTGGCCTGGGTGATGGCGATGCGGTCCTGGAGGTCCTGAAAGCGCTCCAGGGCCGCATCCAGGTTGGACAGCGCCGAAGCCAGGGCCTGCTGGCAGCTCTTGAAGATCCCGATGTTCAAGTGGCAGCGCCCCACCAGCTCCAGGTCGTCCTGGATCCGGGCCGTCTGCAGGGCTTCCCGCAGGTGGCCGTAGGCCGCTTCCGGCTGCCCCAGGGCCAGGTAGACGTGTCCCAGGGCGATGAGCACCTGGGTCAGGCGCCGGTAGTCCTGGTCGTGTTCCATGAGGCGCTGGGTGGACTGGAGGGTGGCCAGGGCACGCTGGAACTGGCAGCGCTGTCCTTGGGTCTTTCCCATCTCCAGGAGAAGCGCCACCTGGTTCGGGTGGCTGGCCGGAACGCCGTCCGGTGTCATCAGGTGGAGACCTTCCTCCAGGGCCTTGATGCCCTTTCCAGTGAAGCCTTGGTGCAGGTGGAGCTGCCCCAGGGCCAGCCGCAGGAGGGGCTGCTCCGGATGCAGGGGCTGGGAGGCGAGGCATTCCGCGGCGGCCTGGATGGCCCGGAAGGCGCCCGCCACGTCTCGCACCTGGATCCGCAGGAAGGCCTCCTTGCGGAAGAGCCGGGCCAGGATCTCATCGTGCTCTGCGGGCCCGGATTCTGGACGGGGCGGCCACGCGGCCTTGGCCTTGCCGAGGGCCTCCAGGGCCAGCTCGAAGGGGGAGGCCGGAACCTTCATCCCGCCCCGGAGGGTGGCCTGGGACCAGGCGTCGCACAGGAACTCCCAGAGCCGGGACTCCTGAAGGGGCGAAGGATGGAGACGCAGGGCCTGCCGCACGACCTCCTCCGCTTCCGCCGGGGGTAGCAGGGCCTCCTGGTCGATGGCCAGGAGCACCCGCTCCAGGGCGGTCCGCTCGTCCGAAGCCAGGGACTCCAGGTGCACGGACAGGAGCGGGCTCCCCTCGTCCCGCAGGGCCTTCAGCAGGGCCCGGGCCATCCGGCGCACTTCCGCCTCGGGCACTCCTTCCAGGGCCAGATCCCGCACGCGGGAACTGGAGAGCCGCGCTTGGCTGTCCTTGGCCAGGATCAGCTTGGAGGCAATGGCCAGACGGAGTGCGTCTTCCAGGGGATCCCCGGCGATGCCCAGGGCCGAGCCCAGCACGGAGAACGCGAGGGGCTGTTCCGCCAGGGCCAGCAGACGGATCACGGCCCCCGAGGCCGATCCCAGCCGATGCATCCGGCCCGCCAGCACCTTTCCCATCAGGTCCTCGTGGGGCTTGATGGAGAGGGGCTTCTCGGGGACCAGCACCCAGCCCTGCCCAGGCTCCCAAAGGAGGGAACCCTCCAGCTGGGCCGTCTCCAGGATGCTCTGCATGAGCCCGGGGTTGCCCAGGCTCGCCTGGCAGATCTCTGCCCGGAACGCGGGGGTGAGGGGGTTGGGATGCAGGAGGTCGTCCAGCAGGTCCAGCAGGTCGTGGTCCTCGAGCCGGTTCAGGTGCACGAAGGCGATGGAGGGGTGGTTCCGCAGGGGTGTCAGCAGCCCCTTCGCCTGGTTGACCGGCCCCGAGTGGGTGACCGAGAAGAACCAGGCCAGGTTCGAGCGGACGGCCAGCTCGCCGAGCACGGCCTGCAGCTCCCCGTCCGCGCGCTCCACGTGCCGGATCTGCAGCATCCGCGGATGCATGCCCGCCAGGAACTCCAGGATCTTGAGGGCCGCCGTGACCTCCCCCGGCTCGAGGGGGGCATCCGGAACGGGACGGAGCCCACCCCTCAGGAAGGCGAAGGTGGCGAGGCGGCGGGCCAGGGTGCGGGCGGTGTCTGGGGTGCGGGCATAGAGATCCGCCTCGAACCCCTTCAGCAGGCTCTGGAGCACGCGGCCCAGGAAGGCCCCGGCCTTCTCCTCGGGCTGGACCTCGAAGCAGCGCACCCAGATGGACTCCGTCTCGGCGGCGGCGGCGGCCCACTCGCCCAGGCGGCCGAGCCCCATCCCTTCCTCCCCCTGGAGCACCACGATGCGCTCCATGGGTGCCGGTGTGGCCAGTCCCATCATCAGGGACTTCAGGTAGGTGAGCTCCTGCCCCCGGCCGCGGA
>CAYZND010000443.1:0-2820 GCA_964479495.1 uncultured Mesoterricola sp. | reverse complement strand
CCCGAAGCCCGAACCTCCCAAGCCCGGGCCGCCCAAGCCTCCGGCCGTCTTGGGCACCTCCCTCAAGGAGCGGAACGAGGCGCTGCTCAAGGGGGATCTGGACCTCGCCGTGCGGCAGGGGCAGGCCTTCCTGGGGGAAGGCCCCTCCAGCCACTGGACGATCCGGCTGGAGATCGCCTGCATGGGCGAGACCCTCCGGCGGGCCGTGGACTACTTCCCCGCAGGGCAGGCGGATCTCTTCGTCCTGCCCATCGCTCTGAAGGATGGGCGCACCTGCTACCAGGTCTTCTACGGGAAGTTCCCCTCCCGCAAGGCGGCCGAGAAGCAGACGGCCGGACTGCCCAAGGCCTTCCACGAAGGGGGGAACCGCCCGAGGGTCTTCCGGCTGTCCGAGGTTCCAGCCAAGCAGTAACGCTGAAATGCTGCCGGTTGTGATTTTCTCAAAGCGACAGCTTGTAAGCCTCAAGGTGGTCCTGAATTATACCAATTGCGATCCAGGGTTTACATTCTGGGAAAAAGTGATAGGCTTCTCCGTTAGGGTTCAACGGAACCCGATTCTTTTCGGAGCATCATGGGATTCCCTCCGCTATCCCCCCAGAACTGGAACCGCATGTTCACCGTCTGGATCGAAGGCATCCAGGTGGAGTTCCAGCCGGTGGCCAGGATGGCGATGGATGGCGGCCTGCTCCGGCGGTTCCGGAGCGCGACCCGCGTTTCGGCCGCGGCGCTGATCCTGTTCTTCAGCCTCCACTGCACCAAGCCGGCCGTCTCCGTGGCCCGGCCCTCCAAGCCCGCCGGACCCGCGCCGGAAGAGGCGGAGCCAACCTGGACGGAGACCGGGGAGGCCAGCTGGTACGGCAGCGCCGAGGATGGGTTCGAGGGCCGGTCCACGGCCAGCGGCGACATCATGGACTCCACCCGGCTCACCTGCGCCCACAAGACCCTTCCTTTCGGCTCCTATGTGGAAGTCCAGAACCTGGACAACGGCCGGAAGGCCATCCTGAAGGTCAACGACCGGGGCCCCTACATCCGGGGCCGGATCGTGGACGTGTCCCGCCAGGCCGCCAAGGAGCTCCATTTCCTCGAGCGCGGCAAGGCCAACGTCCGGATCCGCGCGGTGGAGAAGGACGGCAGCCCCTCCCGGATGACCCCCGTGGATCTGGCCAATCCCCTCACCGTTCAGGTGGCGGCGCTGAGCGATCCCGCGAACATCGAACGGCTCTCCCGGGAGCTGGAGGCCTCCATCGGGCCGGTCACCCTGCAGAACACCACCACGCCCGACGGCCGGGTTGTGAAGCGCATCCGGGTGGGGGTCTACATGACCATGGAGGAGGCCCAGAAGGCCGCCGAGCTGGTGATCAAGCGTTTCGGAGCCCGCGGTGTCGATCCCTTCATCACCCGCCGCTACTGAGCGCCCCTACCTCCTGATTCCTGCCGGAGGCCGCGGCCTGCGATTGGGGGGCGGCGTGCCCAAGCAGTTCCGGGACTGGGGCGGGGTGCCGCTCCTGAAGGCCACCCTCCACGCCTTCCTCGCCGAGGGCATGCCGGAGCTGCGGGGCATCGCCCTGGCCGTTCCCGCAGACCGCCTCGAGGAGGTCCGCACCTGGTCCTTCCCTGTCCCCCTCTGGGTGGTCGAAGGCGGGGAGACGCGCCAGGACTCGGTGAGTGCGGCTCTGTCGGTCCTGCCTGCGGACCCGGACGCGCCGGTCATGATCCACGACGGGGTGCGGCCCTTCCCGCCCTGCGAACCGATCCGGGAGGCGCTCCGGGCCCTTACGGCCTTTGACGGCGCGGTGCTCGGCGAGCCTTCCACGGACACCTTGAAGCGCGTGGACCCCTCCGGCCTGATCCTCGGAACGGAGCCCCGGGAGACGATCTTCCGGGCCCAGACGCCCCAGGTGGCCCACCTGTCCCTGTGGCGCCGGGCCTTCGCCTGGGCCTGCGAGACGGGGTTCAGCGGCACCGATGATGTCTCGCTCCTGGAAGCCCTGGGGCTCCGGGTGCGGCTGGTGCCCTCGCCCAGCTCGAACGTGAAGATCACCACCGCCGAGGACTGGCGGTTCGCGCCCCGTCCCGACCACACGGTGTGGCGTGGAGACCCACACACGCCTCCCGTGAATGGGTAGTCAAAGCCTTTAATATCAGCGATTGACGTGTGGCATGGAAATGGCATGGAGGCATGGCGAGAGAGCCATGTCCACCCACCGCCACCCCCAGACCCTCCGCCAGACCGTCACGGTCGAAGGCCGGGGTCTGCACTCCAACCTTCCGTGCCGGGTCTCCATCCGACCGGTGGAGCAGGCGACGGGGATCCAGTTCCTCCACACCCCCACCGGCACGCTGATTCCCGCCCGGGCCGAGTACGTGAGCGACCTGAGTCTCGCCACGACCCTCAGCCGCGACGGCATCCGCCTGAGCACGGTGGAGCACCTGCTGGCCGCCTTGGCCGGCCTCGAAATCGAGCACGCCATCATCGACGTGGACGGCACCGAGCTGCCGATCCTGGATGGCAGTGCTGCCCCATGGGTCCAGGCGCTGCAGGAGGCAGGGACCCGCATCATTCCTGGTCCCAGGCGCCTGATCAGGATCCTCCATCCCGTGGAAGTGCGGAAGGACGGCAAGTGGATGAGGGTCTCCCCCTATCCGGGCTTCCGGCTGCGCTACACCATCGACTTTGACCATCCGGCCATCGGCCGCCAGACCCGGGAGCTGACCCTGACCCCCGAGAAGTTCAAGCGGGAGCTGGGCTCCGCCCGGACCTTCTGCATGGACCGGGACATCGAGTTCATGCGCTCCAAGGGACTGGCCCTGGGCGGCAGC
>CAYZND010000442.1:0-2826 GCA_964479495.1 uncultured Mesoterricola sp. | reverse complement strand
TCAACCCCTTTGCAATCAACGCGGCTCCTTCCGCTTACTTGGACACGCTCCTAGGAATCCAGCTCGGACATCTGGATGGTCTGGATGAAGGCCACCAGTCGACGGTGCTTCTCCAGGTTGGCCTTGTTGGCCTTCTGGTACAGGAAGAACCGGTAGAAGCGGTCCTCGGTGGTACGGATGGACGGGAACAGCTGGATGAGCTCCCCCCGGTCGATCTCGCCCTGGACGCTGTACTGGGGTGCCAGCACGACACCCAGGCCGTGCACCGCGGCATGCACCATCCCGCGAATGTGGTTCACGGCGATGACCCGGTGCAGGTCCGGACGCTTGTTCTCCGGCAGGGTCAGCATGAAGCGGTGCCACCAGCCCCCCGCCTTGTCGAGGGAGAGGACCGGACAGCGGTTCAGGTCCGCAGGCAGCTTGATGTCATGGGCCTTCTGGAAGGAGGGGGCGCAGGCGACGGCGTAGATCTCCTTGAACAGGGGGATCTTCTGCAACTCCGGCCGGAAGTGCTCCACGCAGTCGATGGCGATGTCCAGATCATCCCGAAGCAGCGGCTCGATAAGATCGGGACTCAGGGTGAAATCCACCTCGATGCCGGGGTTCTTCTCCAGGAAGGGCCCCATCTGCTTCATGAGGACATGGCAGCCCAGCTCGATGGTGGAGCCGAGCCGGATCCGCCCCAGGGAGAGGGACCGCCCCCGCTGGAAGTCCTCGCAGACCCCGTCGAGGGTGGCGAACACGGACTCGCAGGCCTGGGCCAGGCGACGCCCCTCGTCCGTGAGCCGCAGTTCCCGGACCCGGCGGTCGATGAGCACCACCCCTGCCAGATCCTCCAGCTTGCGGATGGCATGACTGACGGCGGACTGGGTCCGGTGGAGCCGACGGGCGGTCTCCGAGAAACTGCCGGACTGCACCAGCGTGAAGAAGGTCCGGAGCTGATTCAGATCAAGCTGACTGTCCATGGAGTGAAAATAGTTCATGAAGATCATGAACACAATGAAAATTTTCGCTATTCTCCCCGGCGTTATCCTTCCGCAACATCATGCGCACGGATTCCCGGCAAACACCTAAGTCCCGCTTCAAGGAGCACCTATGAGCCAGTACCGAATCGCGTGGCTGCCCGGCGACGGCGTCGGCATCGAAGTCATGGAGGCCACCAAGATCTGCTTCGACGCCCTGAAATTCGATGCCACCTACACCCACGGGGACATCGGCTGGGAGTTCTGGTGCAAGGAAGGCGAGGCCTTCCCCCAGCGGACCATCGACCTGCTGAAGAGCAGCGATGCCGCCATGTTCGGCGCCATCACCTCCAAGCCCGTGAAGGACGCGGAGAAGGAACTGATCCCGGAGCTCCAGGGCAAGGGCCTGGTGTACCGCAGCCCCATCGTGCGCATGCGCCAGATGTTCGACCTCTACACCTGCCTGCGCCCCTGCAAGGCCTATCCGGGCAATCCGCTGAACTACAAGGAAGGCATCGATCTGGTGGTCTTCCGCGAGAACACCGAGGACCTCTATGCCGGCGTCGAGTTCAGTCCCGTTCCCGACGAGCTGAAGGAGACGCTGACGAAGCTCAGCAAGCCCTTTGGGCACTTTGCGGCCCTGCCAGGGGACGAGTACGCCATCACCTGCAAGATCAACACGAAGAAGGGTTGCGAACGCATCATCCGGGCCGCCTTCGACTACGCCAAGAAGTTCGGCTATCCCAAGGTCACCATCATCCACAAGGCCAACGTGGTGCGCGCCACCGAAGGCATGTTCCTGGAGATCGGCAAGCGCATTGCCAAGGACTACCCCGGGATCCAGATCGACGACGCCAACATCGACGCCATCTGCATGTGGCTCCTGAAGAATCCCAAGAGCTACGGCGTCATGGTCGCCACCAACCTCTTCGGCGACATCATCAGCGATCTGTGCGCGCAGATGGTGGGCGGACTGGGCTTCGGCTGCTCCGGCAACATCGGCGAGAAGCTGGCGGTCTTCGAGCCCAGCCATGGCAGTGCCCCCAAGTACGCGGGCATGTACAAGGTGAACCCCATCGCCACGATCCTGGCGGGCAAGATGATGCTGGAGTGGCTGGGCGAAAAGGAAAAGGCCGACCGCCTGGAGACGGCCACCGCCGCCGTCATCGCCGAGGGAAACGTGCGCACCTACGACATGGGCGGCAGCGCCACCACCCTGGAGATGGGTGAAGCCATCGCGAAGAAGCTCTAGAACATGCCCACCACGAAGGCACCAAGCCACAAAGCCCAGAAGGATAAGACGCACAGCTTCCCTTTGTGCCCGGCGTTGTGAAACGTGGTGCCTTCGTGTCTTTGAGGTGAAAGGAAGTTCATGCCTGAGCTCCTCATCCATGAAGTCGGTCCCCGGGATGGTCTGCAGGTCGAGAAGCAGGTCGTGCCCACGGAGAAGAAGCTCGAGTGGCTTCGGAGCCTGATGGCTTCCGGGCTGGATATCGTGCAGGTCGGCTCCTTCGTCCACCCTGAGAAGGTGCCCCAGATGGCGGACACGGATGAGCTCTTCCGGGTCCTGACGGCCGACAAGCCCTCCAAGGTGCTGCTGTCGGGCCTGGCCCTCAACGAGAAGGGCGTGGAGCGCGGCCTGAAGTGCGGCGTGGAGCTCTTCTGCCTGGGGGTCTCGGCCTCCGAGACCCACAGCCAGAAGAACACGGGCATGGGCACCGCCGAGGCCCAGACGCGCATCATTGACGCCGCCCGGGAAGCCCTCAAGGCCGGGAAGCGGGTGCAGGTCTCCGTGCAGAGTGCCTTCGGCTGCGGCTTTGAAGGCCGTGTCCCGGAGTCCCGCGTGCTGGACATCGTCAAGGCC
>CAYZND010000441.1:0-2849 GCA_964479495.1 uncultured Mesoterricola sp. | reverse complement strand
GGAAAGGGCACATGGTGCGCGAGCTCGACGCCCTCGGGGGGGCCATGGGGCGGCTGACGGACGCCACCGGGATCCATTTCCGCATTCTCAACGAAAGCCGGGGCGTGGCGGTGAGGGGCCCGCGAGCCCAGGCTGATCGCATCAAATACCGCATTGCGGCGCGGAAGCTTCTGGAGTCCACACCTCACCTGAGGTTGTGCCAAGGAACGGCCTCCGGCTTGCGCTGGAGGCCCGGGACCCGTCTTCTGGAGGGGATCGAGCTGCTCGATGGGAGCCTGATCCCTTGCGATGCCGTCGTCGTGACGACAGGCACCTTCCTCAACGGATGCATGCTGATCGGTGGACAGCGCATGGAAGGGGGTCGTGCGGCGGAACCCAGTGCCCGCCATCTTGGGGATCAGCTCCGGAGCCTTGGGCTGCGTTGGAGGCGACTGAAGACGGGGACCAGCCCCAGGATCGCGAAGGGCAGCATCGATTTCACGGCGCTTCAGCCGCAACCCGGTGACCAGCCCCCTCGGCCCTTCAGCTTCTTCTCCCAGGCGATCCCTCAGCCCCAGGTCTGTTGCCACATTGCCTGGACCACGGAAGAGACCGAACGGGTCATCCGCGAGAACCTGCAGCGATCCGCCATGTATGGAGGTCACATCCAGGGGGTGGGGCCCCGGTACTGTCCCTCCATCGAAGACAAGTACGTGAAGTTCCCGGACAAGGACCGGCATCAAATCTTCGTGGAGCCGGACTCCCTCGAGACCGAGGAGATCTATCTCGCGGGCCTCTCCACATCCATGCCCGTGGAGGTTCAGCAGGGGATGGTCCGCAGCATGCGAGGGTTCGAGCAGGCCCAGATCCTGCGGCCCGGGTATGCCATCGAGTACGACAGTTTCGATCCGCTCCAGTTGCACAGGGATCTCAGCGTCGATGGACTCGAAGGCGTCTGGTTCGCGGGTCAGATCAACGGCACCACGGGCTATGAGGAAGCCGCAGGGCAGGGCCTCATGGCGGGGATCAACGCGGTCCGGTGGATGCGTGGCGAGTCGCCCCTCATCCTGCAGAGGGATCAGGCCTACGTCGGCGTGATGATCGATGATCTGGTCACCAAGGGCACTGACGAACCCTACCGCATGCTGACGGCTCGCGCGGAGCATCGACTGGGCCTTGCCTGTGACTTGGCAGATGTGCGCCTCCTGGAGACCGCCAGGCAGGTAGGAGCTCTGAATGAGGCGGAACTCCGGCAGACCGAGGCCAAGCTGGAACGACGTGCCCAGGTGCGGCAGCAATGCCGCGAGACCTGGGTGGCCAGGACATCCCCGCTCGGTCCCCTGGCTGGCGAGGCCGGTCTCGCTCTGGCTTCTGGGCTGTCCCTGATGGAGCTGCTCAAGCGGCAGCAGGTGTCTGAAGCCCTTGCGGATCGGGCGCTCGAGACACTTCCGGGATGGGGAATTTCACAACCTGGCTGGGATCCTGAATGGGAACGGGATCTCCTTCTCTTCGAGGTTCGCTATTCAGGCTATCGGGAGCGGGAGGCACGCCTGCTCGATGGCCAGCGGGAATGGGATCACGTGAGGATTCCCTCCACGTTCTGCATCGAAAGCCAGCCCGGCCTGAGCCGCGAAGTGAAGGAGAAACTGAGCCGACATGCGCCGGAGACCTTGGGGCAGGCCTCCCGCATCCCCGGTATCACGCATGCAGCCGTGACGCTCCTTCACCTGCTCATCGAGCGGGAGCGATCGGCCTAGGTTCGCGCCTGGACCAGTGCGCGGAGGTACGTCAGCAGGTCCGAGCCCAGATCATCACGCTTCAGGGCGAACTCGATGTTGGCCTTCAGGTAGTCCAGCTTGTTCCCCGTATCGAATCGCTTGGCCGGAATCGGGGCAGCTGTTAGCTCCCCCGCCTTGGCGAGGATCGCGAGGGCGTCCGTGAGCTGGTATTCGTTTCCCACGCCGGGCTTGAGGTTCTGGAGGTGTTCGAAAACGCGCCGCGTGAGGATGTAGCGTCCTACGACAGCCCAGTCGCTGGGCGCCTCGTCCGGCGAGGGCTTCTCGACGATCGTGTGGACATTCCACCAGGGACCTGCGGGCTGGGGAGCGTTCACGATTCCATACCGGCACACGTGTTCATGCGGGACCTGCTGGACACCCACCACCGACTGCCCTGTTGCTTCGTGGGCAGCAATGAGCGCGCTGAGGGCTGGATCCTTTTCATCGAAGACATCGTCACCAAGCAGCAAGGCGAAGGGCTCATCGCCCACGGCGTGCTGTGCGCAAAGGACGGCATGCCCGAGTCCGAGGGGCTCACCCTGTCTGACGTAAGCGAACTGGGCCATGCGGGTGATGCTCTTGACGAGGTCGAGATCCTCTACCTTGCCACGCCGATGGAGCATGTCCTCCAGCTCGTAGGCCACGTCGAAATGGTTCTCGATGGCCTGTTTGCCTCGGCCTGTCACCAGAACGATGCTCTGGATACCGGCATGGATGGCTTCTTCGACCACGTGCTGGATCACCGGCTTGTCCACGAGCGGCAGCATTTCCTTGGGCTGGGCTTTGGTCGCTGGCAGGAAGCGGGTGCCGAGGCCTGCCACTGGAATGACGGCTTTGCGGATGGAGTGGTTGGTCATAAGGCCTTCCAGGGATTGAGTGGATGAGGAATAGATGAAGCATAGTCGAGGTGCGTCCATGGCACCTCGTTGATTTCTCGCGGATGCCAGTGTCTGCGGGCCTTTGCGCGCAGGGACGAGAGGCTCTTCCCTGCGCCAATATGGAGCGAGAGAACTCCCCTGAAGATTTTCGCTTGCATCCGATCCTGGATGTTGTAACCTAGTCATCTGCGCGATTGAGGTTGCGGCAGAAACG
>CAYZND010000440.1:0-2860 GCA_964479495.1 uncultured Mesoterricola sp. | reverse complement strand
CTACTTGAGTTTGGAAATGATCTGATGTTCCGCTTTGACTTGAAGCAGCTCTTGCGCATGCGTCAGTTCCGGTTCCAGCTCAGCCGCATGACGGGTTGCATGCGGGTTCCGGCTGAAGTCCTCCGCGCTCATGGCATTCAGCAGCTTGTCTTCTTCGGTCCAGGTTCCATCGTCCTTGGTGACGGTGATTCGCACCACCTCGCCGGGATAGACAAGCCAGGTCCGCATCGGATTCTCGCAGTAGGCCTTGGCCAGTGCTTTCTCTTGTTCAGGCGTCAAGAGGACATGTCCCTTCTCATCGGTCTTCCCTTCCGCGATGAGATCCTCTTCATCGATGCAATTGAGACCAAAGGGTTCTGGTCCCTTGGCGATCTGCCAAGGCAAGTGCGCCAAGGGGTGGCCTTGGGGGCCAGGTCGATCAAAAAGGAACAAGCTGAACTTCAAGTCTTGCTCCGGCATCGATCCCTTGGGCAATCTGGGCAGATCCAGGGGGGCCTTCTGCGGCCCCATCAGGTTCACCATCGAGGTGTAGACGTTGCAGTTCCTGCCTTCGATGTTGATCTCGCCGTCCTTGAGCTGGAACTTGGCGCCGGGGGTGGCGAGGGTGATGCCGTTCTTGGCGAGGAGCTCGAGGGTGCCGTTGATGGCGATGAGCTTGAGGCCCTGGTCGGCGGTGGCTTGGAGCTGGGTCTCATGGGCGCGCAGGGTGATGTCGCGCTTGCCGGCGAGGAGCTTCATGCCGGCCTTGGCGGTGAACACGCTCCAGGCGTCGGCGATGGCCATCACAAGTTTGCCGCCGACAGCCAGGTTGGTGTCCAGGCCGCTGGTGGCGTGCAGCTCGCGGCCGGCTGAGATCGCGTGATTCGAAGGAGTCGCGCTGACGATGCCGGTGGGGCTGCTCAGGGCCAGGACGGGGCGGTCGAAGGCGGCGACGTTGCGAGCCTTGGCGCCGGAGCCTTGGCGCTTGGTGGCTTCCAGGGACTTCTTCAGGCCTTCGGTCGTCGGGATCGTGCCCAGGGGGTCGGCTTCGTGCTGGGCGCTGGCGTCGGAGAGGGTCCTGGAGAGCTCGATGGAATGCTGGAGCTGGGTCGTGAGGGGGGCGTTCTCCAGGGCGTCGGTGTCGCCGCTATCCGTCGTCAGCAGCATGCCCTTGGCGGTGCGCAGGGCCCCCCAGGCTTGGGTCTTCAGCTCGAAGCCCTCGCCCAGGGGGAAAGAGGCGCCGCCGCAGCGGGGCTTCACGAGGTAGCCCAGGTTGAGCTGGCTGGCGAGGTGGTCGCAGGCCAGGCGCGCCCGGAGCTCGTTCGGGGTGTCGTCGAGGACCAGCTCGTTGCCGCCGGTGCCGTGGAACATGCGGGAACGGATGCCCGAGAGGGTCTTGTCGGCGGGGAGGGAGGAGATGTCGCTGAAGTTGGTGGGCACCTTCAGGCCGTTGCTGATGCAGCCCGCCACCACGGGCTTATCCGGGTCGTGGCCCGCGAACTGGATGAGGACCTCGTCGCCCACCCGGGGGATGAAGGAGCTGCCGAAGCCCTGGCTCGCCCACATCTGGGCGAGGCGCACCCAGGCGCTGTCGGCGTCGGTGTCCCCGGCGCCGGATTCGGGATGCTCATGGCTTCGCGTGAACAGGAAGCGCACCTTGATGCGGCCCAGCTCGTCCACGTGGACCACCTCGTTCTCCGGCCCCACCACCCGGGCGCTGAGGAGACCCGGGCGGGGCGCGGGCAGCTCCCCGGGGAGGATGGGGATGCCCCGGCGCACGCAGGTGAAGCGGTTGATGCAGGGGGACTCCGGTGCGGCCTGCATGGGCGCGGCCTGCCCAGGCTTCTTCGATCCGTCTCGCGAGAGCAACGCGGAAAGGCCCGAGGCCAGATCCATCGGCAGGTTGTTCACGGCCGTGGTCTCCAGGCTTGTGCTCACGAACTCCCGGTCCTTCTGCGGGTCCCGGTCGTGGACCGGGTGCTGGGTGAGGGTGAACCAGGAGCCCGCCTGGAAGGTCCGCATGGAGCCGGTGCCCTCGAAGTGCTTGGAGGCGCCTTCCAGGGCCTTCACCCGGGCCAGGGTGCGGCCCTCCAGCACGCCGGGCTCCACGTCTTCCAAGGGCAGATGATGGTGATAGTCCTCCAGCGTGGAGGCCAGGCTGTCCCCGTGCTCGCCCTGGGAGATGCGCGCGGCTTCCGCCGTCTCCAGCGTGGAGGACGACTCGTGGTTCCAGGAGGCCCGCGCCACGGAGGCGGTCTGCAGGAAGCGCCGGGCCCGCCACTGGGTGATGGCGTCCTTCGCCTCCGTGCCGTCGATGCGGTGGAAACGGGCGGAGCCGCAGGCGTTCCCGTCCAGGTCCGAAGGCTCGTCGAAGAGCACCACGGCGTGCTGGGGATGCTCCTTCGTCGACTCCGCCGCGGGCACCACCACGAAGCTGATGCCCTCCCGGGCCCAGAGGCGCTTCAGGAAGGCGAGGTCCGACTCGTTGTACTGCATCCAGAAGGGGCGCTCGGGGTACTCGCCCTGGCAGCGGTCGTCGATGCGGAAGGCCGAACCCAGCACCAGATTGGCCTGGATGTGCTCCGAGAGGATCTGCTTGGTGAGGTCCTTCACGTTCGTTTGGGTGAAGACCCGGCACGTGCGGCGGCGCGCCAGGACCTCCAGCACCGACTCGATGACCAGCCGGTAGGTCGCGAACCCCCCGTCCGAACCGAGCTGCGAGGCCCCCGTCACCACCCCGCAGATGGAACGTTCCGAGCCCCCATCGGTCAGGAGCGTCACCTCTACCGGGATACCCAGCAGGCTCTTCAGCTCGAGGGCCGCATTGCTCGAAACCGCTTCCAGCTCGTACCGGAAGCCCTCGTTGATGGCCTCGCGACCC
>CAYZND010000439.1:0-2864 GCA_964479495.1 uncultured Mesoterricola sp. | reverse complement strand
CCTGCAGGCCTGCAGGAACCGGGGCGAGGCCGATCGCACACGTTTCATGGTCTTTGAAGGTGGCTATCACGGCGACACCGTGGGAGCCATGTCCGCGGGTGTCTCGTCACGGTTCTTCGAGGCCTGGCGGGAGCTGCTGTTCCCGGTGGATGTCATGCCCGTAGCCACCACCTGGATCCAGGATCCGGACATCGAGGCCAAGGAGACCGAGGCTTTGGCAGCCTTGGATCGGCATCTGGAGACGTTCGGAACCCGGACCATCGCAGCCATCCTCGAGCCCCTGGTGCAGGGTGCCAGCGGCATGCGGATGCATCGGCCATCCTTCCTGCGCGCGGTGGTGGATCGCCTTCGCGCCCAGGGGATCCTCGTGATCTTCGACGAAGTGATGACGGGATTCGGCCGCCTGGGCCAGCCGTTCGCCTGCCTGGAGGCAGATCGGGTGCCCGATTTCATCTGCCTGTCGAAGGGGCTGACGGGGGGGTTCCTGCCCATGAGCCTCACGGTGACCCGCACCTCCATCCATGATGCCTTCCTGGACGACAGCATCGACCGGGCTTTCCTCCACGGCCACTCCTTCACGGCCAATCCCCTGGGCTGTGCCGCCGCCCTTGCCTCGCTGGAACTCCTGCTGGATCCGGCCTGCGAGGCTGCGCGCAAGCGTATCGAGGCCCGCCACCGGCAGGACCTGGCTGCCCGGGTGGGCGCCTCTCCACTCGCAAAGCACTTCCGGGTCCAGGGCACCATCGCCGCCTTCGAGCTGGATCTTCCCGAGAAGGGCTACGGGTCGGGCACCAGCGCCATGCTCAAGCAGTTCTTCCTGGAGCGGGGGCTCCTCATCCGGCCCCTCGGCTCCACGGTCTACCTGCTTCCGCCCTACTGCATCCAGGACCATGAGCTGGATCGGGCCTACGCCGGCATCGAGGCTGCATTCAAGCACCTGACTCCCTGAAGACGCTGCACGCCCGGACACTCCGCCGTAGAATCACGGGAAGGATACTTCGTGCTCAGACCCCTCCTCCACTACAAGGTGCTCGACCTGTCCCGCATCCTCGCGGGTCCCTTCGCGAGCCAGCTGCTGGCGGACCTGGGTGCGGAGGTGATCAAGGTCGAACCCCCCTCCGGAGATCCTACCCGCGGCTGGGGACCGCCCTTCGAATATGGCGACCATGGCGAGAGCGCCTACTTCCGCTGCGCGAACCGGGGCAAGCGCAGCCTCGCGCTGGACCTGGGCCGGGAGGACCACCTGGAGCGCCTGCAGGACCTCATCAAGCAGGCGGATGTGCTCATCGAGAACTTCCTGCCCGACTCTGCCGAGCGACTGGGGCTTACCTGGGAGCGGCTCCACGCCAAGCACCCGAAGCTGATCCTCGCCTCCATCCGCGGCTTCGCCTCCGATGTCCCCGCCTGTCGGCGCGCGGGCTACGACTTCATCGTCCAGGCGGAAAGCGGCTGGATGTCCATCACCGGGGAGCCCAATGGGCGCCCCATGAAGGTGGGCATGGCCCTGGCCGATGTGCTGGCCGCCCTCTACGCCGCCAACGGTATCCAGGCAGCCCTATTGCACCGGGAGCGGACCGGTGAAGCTGCCCATGTGGAGGTCCCGCTCATGGAAGCGGCCCTGGCGGGGCTCATCAACGTGGGCTCCGGCACGCTCATGACAGGCCTGACCCCGGAGCGCTTCGGCAATGGCCACCCTAACATCGTGCCCTACCAGACCTTCGCCTGTGCCGATGGCGAAGTGGCCATCGGCGTGGGCAGCGACCGTCAGTTCGAAGTACTGGCACTATGGCTCGGACTCGATCTGGAGGCCGAACCTCAGTGGCGCCAGAACAAGGGCCGGGTCATGGACCGGCAGCGGCTCATCAGCCATCTGGATCGGGAGCTGGCCCGGCACACGGCCACGGAAACACTGGCCTTCTGCGACGCCCATGCCATCCCCGCCAGTCGGGTGCGGACGGTGGATGACGTGCTCTTCCGACAGGCGGGCATCCTCCACCACCTCATCAAGACCCTGTTCGACGAGGCCACGGGCGACATGGTACCCGTGCTCTCGAGCCCCATTCTGCTCAACGACGAGCGAGCCTGCGCCAAGCTTCCGCCGCCCAGATGGAAGACGCCGTGAAGAAGCGCCGTTCGGGACTCACGCCCATCAAGCTGATCGGATTGGACGCTCGGGCTTCGGCCGATGCGCAGGCGGAAGCCCGGATCGCCCGCGTCTGGCCGTTGATCGTAGGCCCCGTGCTGGTCCATCAGACGCGACTGCTGCGGGTCCGGAACCGAACCCTCATCATGGGCTGCTGGAAACTGGAAGCCATGGCCAGTCTCCGCCAGAGCGCAGAAGCAACCTGGCCGCAGGTCCAGGCCCGGCTGGAGCGCCTGCTGGGGATGAAGCTCCAGAGGCTGGAGGTGGTTCCCTGCGATCCGCCCGAACCCCGATCCTGTCACGAGCCACCCGCCGATCCACTGGCCTCGGTTCTGCGCAAGTACCGTGCCCTGCGCAATCAGGGATGGACCCATAAGCCGAAATGAGATAGGATCGACATTC
This sequence comes from uncultured Mesoterricola sp., assembly GCA_964479495.1. Classification (GTDB taxonomy): domain Bacteria; phylum Acidobacteriota; class Holophagae; order Holophagales; family Holophagaceae; genus UBA1801. Next base: position 319 of record CAYZND010000439.1, on the reverse strand, counting down.
TTCGGGGCGTGGCTCAGCCTGGTAGAGCGCTCGGTTCGGGACCGAGAGGTCGGAGGTTCGAATCCTCTCGCCCCGACCAAAGAGAAAGGGAGACCCATACGGGTCTCCCTTTCTCTTTGGTCCATGCCTGGATTCGAACCTCCGATCAGCCCAGGCGCGCCGATAGCCCCAGTGCAGCAAGCACCGCTTGCGGAGCGATCCGCCGCAGGCGGAGGGGCGGGCGCAGCCAGGGCTGCGGGTGAGCGTGCGGGAAACGAGGCCAGGCCATACGGGTCTCCCTTTCTCTTTGGTCCATGCCTGGATTCGAACCTCCGATCAG
>CAYZND010000438.1:2206-2877 GCA_964479495.1 uncultured Mesoterricola sp. | reverse complement strand
GGGAATGGCGCCGCCGTGGACCTCTCGCTATTCCCCGCAGAGGGGTTCAGGTTCAGCCCCCAGACATTGGGGCCCATGAAATGGGATGAGAGGCCCCATCGAAGAAATCGTGTCGACAGGAGGGCTTGTTCGATGTATTGTTCAATTGCGCATTGATGCAATTCTTTGAAGACCAGGAGGGGTGCGTGGAACTGCGGATCGGCTATTTCCCGGTGCTCGAAGCGGCCCTGGCCCTGCGCCAAGCCCACGAAGCCGAGCGCTTCTCTCCGTTCAATGCGGCCATGCAGACCATCCAGGAGCGGTTGAGTCCCGCGGAGCGGACCCTCGTGGACGAGGTCGGGGCGGCCACGGACGGGTGGCTGGCCGTGCTGGGCATCCTGCTGGAGGAAAGCGCCGCGGGCTTCAAGGGCATCGAGGAGGGGCTCATGCAGCTCGCGCACGCCCCCCAGGCGGCGCTCCCCTTCCAGAGCCGGGGGCCCTTCGAGGGCTTGGGTCGGCTTTCCGTCGTCCCGGAAGCATCCATCACGACCACGGCCTGTGGGCTGCTGGGCCGGGTCCTGCGCAGTGGCATCGCCCCGGAGGCCGCCCGCAAGTCCCGGTGCCTGCTGGAAGCCTCCGAGGCCATCGCCCTGGGCATGAAGGCGGCGGGGCCCTGGCCCTACATGCTGGAC
>CAYZND010000438.1:0-2196 GCA_964479495.1 uncultured Mesoterricola sp. | reverse complement strand
AGTTCCGGATGAAGGAGGCGGCCGTGAAGCGCCTCGTGGTGACGCCGTCCCTCGTGGCCACCCGGCGGCTGACCTTCTGGCGGAACGGCTCGACCCTGGTGTTCTTCGTTGCCTGCGGCGCGCCTTCGGCCCTGGACGACCCTCCCGATGGACTGCTGCTGACGGCCCTGGCCGTGGGCGACCGCACGCGGCTGCGCATGCTGCGGCGCCTGTCGGAAGGCCCCTGCACCAACCTGGAGATGGCGGAGTTCCTCGGGGTGAACCCCTCTACGGCTTCCCGGCACTTCAAGGTCTTCAAGGATGCGGGCTTCGTGGAGATCCGGGACGGGGAAGGGGGTCGCGCTGAATATCAGCTGCTGCCCGAGGGCATGGAAGCGGCCTTCCGGGCCATCGTTGCCTTCGTCAGCGGAAAGGAGAAGCCATGAGGCACCTGGAAGAACTGGCCGCCAATGCCTGGCCGGGCCTGCGCACCGCACTGGTGGATGGTTGGGTGGTCCGCTTTGCGGACGGTTATGCACGCCGCGCCAACAGCGTGCTTCCCCTCCGGGATGGGAGTTCATCTCTGGAGGTCCGGATCACGCGCTGCGAGGAGCTGTTTCGCCGGGAGGGCCTGGCGACCGCCTTCAAGCTCTTTCCGGAGGCGGAGCCCCGGGGGCTGGAGGCGGAGCTGGAACGGCGCGGCTACGAGCGCCAAGCCTGCACCTCCGTGATGGTGCTGGAGGACCTGAACCGGCCGCATCCGGCGACGATCCCAGGGATTTCGGTCCGCATCGAGGGGCGGCTGAGTGAGCCATGGTTCGAGATCTATGCGAAGGACCACGCCACGCCAGGCCGCAATGTCGAGACCGCCCGAAGCATCATGGAGCACATCGTCCCCGAAACGCGCTACGTGCTGCTGGAAGGCGAGGATGGACCGGCCGCCTGCGCCCTGGCCGTGATCGAAGACGGCTGGGCGGGGATCTTCGATGTGGTCGTGCGCAAGGACCTGCGGGGAAGGGGGCTCGGACGCTACCTCATGGAGCGCACTCTGGTCGAAGCCGCCGCCGCCGGGGCAGAGCGATCCTACCTCCAGGTGATGGATGAGAACCTTCCGGCGGTGAGCCTGTACCGGACCATGGGCTACCGCGTGGCCTATCCCTATTGGTATCGGGTGAAGGGGGGAGAGCGATGAAGCGGTTCTTCCTGGGGAGCTTTCTCCACCTTCCAAGGGCGATGTGGGTCCTCTTCATCATCCAGGTGCTCTTGCGGGGCGGCGACTTCGTCTTCCCGTTTCTCACCCTCTTTCTGACGCGCAAGCTGGGACTCAGCAGCGCCCAGGCGGGGGTGTGGGTGATGGCGAACGTCGTCAGCGGGCTGCTGGGCACCATGGTGGCCGGCAAGGTGAGCGAACACCTGGGGCGACGCAACGTCCTGGGAGCCTGCGTGGCGGGCTCCGCCCTGCTCACGGCCCTCTGCGGGTTCCTGCCGCCTTCCCTGCTCATCGCCGAGGTGCTCGTGGTGGCGGGGTTCTTCCAGGGCTCCATGAAACCGATCATCGCGGCGGCCATCATGGACCTGTGTCCGGTAGAGCAGAGGAAGGAAGCCTTCTCCCTCAGCTACCTGGGGATCAACCTCGGCGTGGCCATCGGCCCCATGGCGGCGGGCTTCCTGTTCGAACATCACATGACCTGGATGTTCTTCGGCAATGGCGTGACCTTCACGCTCGCGCTGGTCCTCCTGCTGCGCTGCATTCCCGCCTTGGGGCAGGCGGCGCAGGTGGACCTGCCCGCTTCCGAGCGCGCGGTGGAGGGGAACGCGCTCCGGGCCTTCCTGGACCGGCCACTCCTCGTGGCCTTCTGCGTCATCGCCCTCTTCGTGAGCTTCGCTTACGCCCAGACCAACTTCGGGCTCACCCTCTATGCTTCCGAAGTGTTCGGCGTCCGCGGGGCCTCCGTCTTCGGCTTCCTCATGTCCCTGAACGCCGTGGTGGTGCTCGCCTCCACGGCCATCCTGACGCGGCTCACCCAGCGCCTTTCCAGCCCCGCGGCCATGGCCCTCGGTACGGCCCTCTACACGGCGGGTTTCGCCCTGCTGGTCTTCCGGTTGAGCTTCGGACTGCTGGCCTTCTCGACCGTCCTCTGGACGCTCGGGGAAGTCCTGCTGGCCATCAACTTCGGGGCCTACCTGGCCAGCCACACCCCCGCCAACCTGCGGGGA
>CAYZND010000437.1:0-2885 GCA_964479495.1 uncultured Mesoterricola sp. | reverse complement strand
CATGAAGTCCGGACCGGGATCCAGGTCCTTGTTGTGGGTCTGGCGGTAGAGGTGCTTGGGCTCCAGGAAGAGCACGGGGTCGTCGCAGCGGATGGCCGTGCGCAGGAGGCCCGCCGCATCCCGGGCCGTGCTCGGGTAGATCACCCGCAGGCCGGGGATGTGCGTGAAGGTGCTCTCGCCGCACTGGCTGTGGTACACGCCGCCCCCAGTCAGGTAGCCGCCGATGGGCACGCGGATCACCATGGCCGCCTTGAAGTTGTTGTTGGAGCGCCAGCGCAGGGTGGCCAGCTCATCGCGGAGCTGCTGCATGGCGGGCCAGATGTAGTCGAAGAACTGGATCTCCACCACGGGTTTGAAGCCCTGGGCCGCGAGGCCGATGGCCCGGCCGATGATGGTGGCCTCCGCCAGGGGCGAGTTGTAGACGCGCCCGCTCCCGAAGGCCTTCTGCAGGCCGTGGGTGGCCTTGAACACGCCCCCCTTGCCCTTCACTTCCGTTAGGATCTCAGCCTGGGTGGCATCGGCCACATCCTCTCCGAACACCAGGATGCGCGGATCCTGCGCCATCTCCAGCTTCAGCGTGGTGTTGATGAGATCGATCATGGTCTTGGGATGGCCCTCTGCGGCCGGGGCCCGATCCTCCATGTCGAAGGCCGCCGAGGTGGGGTCCACCTCCTCGCTGTACATGTAGCGGAGCACCGTCTCAGGCTCGGGAACCGATCCCTTCTCAGCCTCCTCCCAGGCGACGTCCACCTCCATCTGGATCTCGGTCTTGAGCTGCTCCAGTTCGCCTTCCGTGAGGTCCCCCAGCTCCAGCAGCTTGGCGCCGTACGTGCGGACGGGGTCACGCAGGGCCTCGGCGGCCCGCTGCTCGGCCGTCTTGTAGAGCTGCTCGTCGTCGGAGAGGGAGTGGGAGTAGGGCCGGATCACCTTGGCCCGCACGAAGGCAGGTCCCTTCCGCTGCCGCACGTGGCAGGCCGCGTGCTGCAGGGCGATGTAGCTGGCCAGGGGGTCGCAGCCGTCCACGTCGTCGATGACCAGCAGACCATGGGGCTCCCATCCCTTCAGGAGGGCGGCCACGTTCGCGCCGGCATACTGCACGGACGTCGGCGTTGAGATGGCGTACCCGTTGTCCTGGATGAGGAAGAGCACGGGAAGCTTCAGGTTCACCGCATTGTTGATGGCTTCCCAGAACTCGCCCTCGGAGCAGGTGCCTTCGCCGGAGGTGGCCAGCACCACGGTGTCCGAGGGGATATCCAGCTCCCCCTGGAGGCCATTCTGCTCGGCGCGCAGCACACCCTCCGCCACGCCCACGGCCTGCAGGAACTGGGTGCCGGTGGTGCTGGAGCAGGCGAAGATGTTCAGCTCCGGCGAAGTCCAGTGGGTGGGCATCTGGCGTCCGCCCGTGGCCGGATCGAGGCTGGAGCCCACGGAGCCCAGGAACATATCCTTGGCACTGACGCCCAGGCCATAGGCCAGGGCCCGGTCCCGGTAGTAGAGGAAGAACCAGTCATGACTGGGCCTCAGGCACAGCACCGCCGCGGCCTGCACCGCCTCGTGCCCGGCCCCGTTGATCTGGAAGTAGACCTTGTTCTGGCGTTTCCCGGCGATCTCCCGGTCATCGATCCGCCGCGCGGCGAAGATGTTCCGGAACAAGGCGATGCGTTGTTCGCGGGAGAGGGGTTTGAGATCGTGGCAGAGATCCACCTCGGACACGGACACTCCTCACAGGGGCCAGGGACTGGCGAGCCAAGATAACACAACCAAACTGGTCAACAATAAGCGAGATCATCGTGCTGGGCCATGAAACGGACAGGGGGATCGAGCCGGGCGGATCAGGGGTGCGCCTCAACCTTCGATGCAGGTCCGGGGTCCCTTGTTGCAGGTGAAACCCAAAGGAGCCCCCTTGAGAAGGAACCACGGATACACGCGATGGGCGTTCGCGGCGAGCACGCTGCTCCCCTCCGCCCTCTTCGCCTCCGCCCCGGCGGCGCCCCCCAGGAACATCGTCCTCATCGGCTGGGACGGCTGCCAGCGCGACCATCTCAAGGAGATGATCGCCCGCAACGAGGTGCCCAACCTCATGGGTCTGGCGAAGCAGGGCCGGCTCGTGGATATCGACGTCACCACGGGTGCCACGGACACCAAGGCGGGCTGGACCCAGATCCTCACGGGCTATGCGCCGGAGAAGAGCGGCGTCTTCAGCAACAGCCGCTACCAGCCCATCCCCCAGGGGTACTCGATCTTCGAACGGCTCGAAAGCCACTTCGGACCCGCGAACATCGACACGGTGGCCCTCATCGGCAAGAAGGGGAACGTGGACAACGACGGCCCTCGCCGCATTCCTTACGAGCGCTGGCTGGCCCAGCAGAAGAAGCAGCGGCGCATCGACAAGGCCAAGCCCGGCCGGGGCAACCTGGAAGGCGGCAGGATCGTCGAAGAAGGCGGGCGGAAATACGTCGAAGTGCCCGGCAAGCCCTGGTTCAACGCCTCGAAGGCCATGGACCTCTTCGAGAATGGCCTGAAGACCAACGAGCGCGTGGGTCAAAGAGCCCTGGAGGAGTTGGAGAAACGCAAGGATCGCCGGTTCTTCTTCTTCGTCCACTTCGCCGATCCGGACCACCCCGGCCACAAGCACGGCGAGAACTCCCAGGAGTACACCGATGGCATCCGGGACGACGATGCCTGGACCGGACGGATCCTCGCCAAGCTCAAGGAACTCGGCCTCTACGACAAGACCCTGGTCTACGTCACCGCCGACCACGGCTTCAACGAAGGCGAGATGGGCCATCGCTATGCGCCCTATGTGTTTCTCGCCACCAACGACCGCCAGGTGAGCCGGGACGGCGACCGCATGGATCTGGCACCTGTCTCTTATACACATCTGA
>CAYZND010000436.1:1777-2893 GCA_964479495.1 uncultured Mesoterricola sp. | reverse complement strand
GCGTCAGATGTGTATAAGAGACAGATCCACGGGAATCAACCTCACGGACGTGAAGAAGGCCCTGGTCGTCGCGCGCCTGGGCAGCCGGGTGCGCGCCCGCCAGGTACAGACCTTCGCCACGTATTACCAGATCCTCAAGGATCCTTCCGAGAGCGTCGAGCTTCAGATCGCCATCGACCTCATCACCACCAACGAGACCAGCTTCTTCCGGGAGCCTGCCCACTTCGAACTGCTCAAGGATCTGGCCCGGGAGAGCCACGGACCCTTCCGGATCTGGAGCGCAGCCAGCTCCTCGGGGGAGGAAGCCTACAGCATGGCCATGGTCCTGGCGGACACCCTGGGGAATTCGGACTGGGGGGTGGTGGGCACGGACATCAGCACCCGGGTGTTGGAGCGGGCCCGGCAGGGCCTCTACCCCCTGGAACGGAGCACCCCCATCCCGCCCGCGTACCTGAGGCAGTTCTGCCTCAAGGGGAAGGACCGCTACGAGGGGATGTTCCTGGTGGCCAAGCCCCTCCGTGAGCGGGTGGCCTTCCACCAGGTGAACCTCTGCAAACCCCTGCCCGACCTGGGGCGCTTCGACGTCGTATTCCTGCGCAACATCCTCATCTACTTCGAACTGGAGCAGAAACGCACGGTGGTGGATTCCATCGTGAAGACCCTGAAACCCGGCGGGATCCTGATCACAGGGCACTCCGAGAGCCTCAACGGAATCTGCGACTGCATTGCGCCCGTGCGTCCGACGGTATACCGTGCGGTCTAGCGGGTGTGGTGCCCCCGAGAAGGGTTGGATCGTGCTGCCGGACTTCGAGCCCATGGACGTGTTCCTCCATCCGGGGGAATACGCCTTTGGCGAGGAGCGGAACCGCATCCGCACCCTGCTCGGCTCCTGTGTGGCCATCACCTTCTGGCATCCCGGACTGCGCATCGGCGCCATGTGCCACTACCTGCTGCCTGCGCGCCCCGCCTCGAACCGCAACCCGGACGGCAGCTATGCGGACGAGGTGATCCCCCTCATCGCCACGCGGTTCCGGAACCAGGGCCTGAAGGCCGCCGAGTTCCAGGTGAAGATGTTCGGGGGCAGCGACATGTTCCCAGACCTCTCCCTGGATGAGA
>CAYZND010000436.1:0-1767 GCA_964479495.1 uncultured Mesoterricola sp. | reverse complement strand
GAACATCTACATGGGCGAACGCATCCTGCGGGAGTACGGCTTCACCATCGCCAAGTCGGATCTGGCGGGCACGGCCCAGCGGATGGTCATCTTCGAGCTGTGGAGCGGCGATGTCTGGGTGAGACAGGGAGCCCGCAAGTTCGAAGGAGGCGAAACCTCCCCGCTGGAGCCCTTCATCCCCCGCAAGAGGTCCTCATGACCCCCAATCATGCCATCCAGGTGCTCATCGTGGACGACTCCGCCGTGGTGCGGCAGGCTTTGGCGGACATCCTGGGGAAGGCCCGGGACATCCAGGTCATGGGGCAGGCCATGGATCCCCTCTTCGCCATGGCCAAGATGGAGAAGCAGTGGCCCGACGTGATCCTGCTGGACGTGGAGATGCCCCGCATGGACGGCATCACCTTCCTGCGCAAGATCATGGCCGAGCGGCCCACCCCGGTGATCATCTGTTCCTCGCTGACGGCGAAGGGCGCCGAGACCACCATGCAGGCCCTGGCGGCCGGAGCTTTCACGATCTTCACGAAGCCCACCCTGGGGGTGAAGAACTACCTGGAGGACGCCTCCGAGGATCTGGTCTCCGCCGTGCGGGCCGCCGCCGGCGCCCGCATGTCGCGGCTCCCCTCCGCGCCGCTGCACCCCGTGGGCGCGAAGCTCAGCGCGGACGTCGTGCTCGCCCCCGGGTTTGAGACGCCCGGCTCAGGGGCGCCCGGCTCAGGGGCCATGGCCGCCACCACCGATACCTTCACCGCCGTGGGCACCTCCACGGGCGGTACCCAGGCCCTGGAATACGTCCTCTCGGCCCTGCCCCGCACGTGCCCGGGTCTCGTGGTGGTCCAGCACATGCCCGAGAAGTTCACGGCCGCCTTCGCCGAGCGGCTGAACGGCATCTGCGAGATCGAGGTGAAGGAGGCGGTCAACGGGGATCGGGTGCTGCCCGGCCGGGCCCTCATCGCCCCCGGCGGCAAGCACCTCCTGGTCAAGCGCAGCGGCGCCCAGTACCTTGCGGAAGTGATCAGTGCCCCCCCCGTGAACCGGCACTGCCCCTCCGTGGATGTCCTCTTCCGATCCGCGGCGAAGTTCGGAGGCAAGAATGCCCGGGGCGTCATCATGACGGGCATGGGCGACGACGGTGCGCGGGGCCTGCTGGAGATGCGCCAGGCGGGCGCCCACACCATCGCCCAGGACGAGGAGTCCTGCGTCGTGTTCGGCATGCCCAAGGAGGCCATCAAGCTGGGCGGCGCGGAACGGATCGCCTCGCTCCGGGAGATCCCAGAGCTGATCTCCTCCTAGGACGAACGCCGGGCCTGCCTTCCTGCGTGCAGCCGCCCACAACCTAGGGTCCCTCCTGACGGCTCGAGTCCAAGAACGTTGCACCGCTGAATCCCAAGGCCGAACATGTCCTCATGTGCGGAGGCATGGAATTCCGGAAACGGGCCCACCGGATGGAGCCCGGGGACCTCTTCGCCGCCATTCGCGGTTCCGGGGCCGGGATCCCGGACCTCCGCGTGTTCTTCCCCAATCCCAAGGCCGCCCTGCTGGTGGATCCCGACTCGGATCTCTGGCTGCCCTGGGGGCGGCGCAAGGAACAGCCCGGGGGCTGGCCCGAGGGGGGCTGGGCGCGAAGGGAAAGCCTGGACAAGCCCTACTGGCGACGCTGGCGCCCCGTGGAGCTGGTCGTGCACCCGGTGCGCTGGATGGAAAAGGATCACGCGCGCCGCAGTCGCTGGTTCGACCTGGCGGAGGGCCAAGGCATCCTATGCCTGCGTC
>CAYZND010000435.1:2331-2908 GCA_964479495.1 uncultured Mesoterricola sp. | reverse complement strand
GCTTTAGACGGTACCAGGTGGGGTAAACATGCAATGAAGGGGATAAAAGGGATGAAAAGCAGGTGATCCCCCTGCCCCTCATCTGACTGAATGAGGAGATCTCCCCGGTGATACGCGAAGAATCCTTTTCTGCGGGAAAATGATCCGGAGGATCAGCGACCTTCGGTGACGGATGGGGCCGCGGCCCGTTGGGCTAGCTCCTTCAGCACGGCCCTGGCAGCGTTCTGCTCCGCAGGAGACCAGGCGGCCTGACAGCGTTTGTCGGTCAGGGTCGTCGAGACGAGGCTCGCAAGCTCCTGGTACAACCCTGCATCCTGCACCCACAGCGACTTGAGTGCCAGGACCAGCCGGTGACGCAGCGGCCAGGGATTCTTGTCCTCCCAGCAGCCCTGGATCTGCTGCCGGAAAAGGTCCATTTCGCGCTCTGCAAGGGGCCGGTGGGAGGAATCGTGGGTCCGCACGATCGCCTCCGCCGCCAGGAGGTGGATCTGGGGATTCCGGAGCTGGCCGGCCCGGGCGGCCAACCCGAAGGCTGCGTCCGCATTCCGCAGATCCCTCAGGGCCGTGGCCAAGGCCG
>CAYZND010000435.1:0-2321 GCA_964479495.1 uncultured Mesoterricola sp. | reverse complement strand
CTGCATGCGCCCCGACTGGCCCGAATGCAGGAGCTCGAGGAGAACCGGAGCGGCTTCTGGCGCGCCGATCTGCGCCAGGGCTTCAACGGAAGCCAGGACCAGTTCCTCCCGGGGGCAGGTCTCCAGGAAGCGGAGAATGTCCGCGACATTCTTCGCGGAACGGTTGATGGCGGCCAGGTTCAACCCCAGCCGGATATCGTCGAGGTGTTTGCTCTTGAGTAGTCCGGCGATCACCTCCAGGCCGCCGGGTGTCCGCCCCAGGGAGGCCATGGCGCGCTGGGCCGTCTCCACGATGGGATCCTTGCACGCCCGCAGGAGGAAGGGCAACAGGGCCGGCTCCGCCCGGTTTCCGAGGGTCTCCAGGGCCGCTCCTCGCAGGGAACCCTCCTGGCAGGCCAGCAGGATCTCGAGGCTCTCCGAGTCATCGGGCTCCACCAAGGTCCCGAACACCCGCGCCACACCTTCACGGCCCAGGGGGATCTGGTAGGCCTCTTTGATCGCCTGGAGCACTTCCTTCGAATCGGAAAGCCCCTGCCCGACCAGGGCCCCTAGAGCCTGGGCGCAGGTATCCAGGGTGAAATACACCCCGCGGGCGCGCACCTGCAAGGCCTCCTGAGCGCCGGCCAGGAGGGTGGGCCATTGGGTCCAGCGTGCTTCGGCAGCCAGCGCCAGGGCTTCCAGCAGGAACCGTTCCGAAGGCGATTTGGCCCGGGGGCGGAGGCGTTTGAGGACCTCTGCGGGCTGGAAGGGCTCTTCGCCGGCGATCCCGTCCGATCCGAAGACCGACGCCAGACGCGGCGGCAAGGCTTCCAGGAGGGCGGGCCCCACGAATGGGCGAAGGGCGGCGAGGATCTCTCTGAAGTCTCGATCTGCAAGCGCCTCGGCGTAGGTGTCCTGGAAGAAGCCGAGGAAGAAGGCGGCCGCCTCGGGGACGTGGATCAAGGCCAGGAGCTTGAGGGCATGGCGAGCGATGAGCATGTCCTCATGCCGGGCCAGAGGTATGAGCTCCTTGAGGTGGTCGGGCCCCGCGATCTTGGCAAGTTCCGCAGCGGCCTCGTTGGCCACCCGGGGGTTCGCACTTCCTTCCAGCAGGTGTTCCAGATGGTAGCGGAAGGCCTGGTAGGGGTCGGTCCGGAGGATCTCGTGGGACAGGACCTCCTTGAAGGCGGGCTCGGTGCAGGTGCCGAAGAGCGAGCCGAGGGTGGCCGAAGCCTCGCCCCCCACCCGGCCGAGGGCCCACACTCCGACCGTGAACACGGCGGGATCCTGCTCCCGGCGCAGCAGGGTGCCAAGGATTTCGATCCATTCCTTCGAAGGGTAGTAGTAGGCCGCCTCCACGAACAACAGGCGCGCCTCACGCGAGGCGCTGGCTTTAAGGAGACGCGGGCGGAGGTCCTCGGCCCCTTCCGTGCCGACCTCGGCCAGGAGCCGGAAGTAGCGCAGCTGTTGTTCCCGGTCCGCCGGGTTCAGCCGGTCAAGGAACATGTGGAGCTGGACCATGGCCGGCCCGCTCATGGAGAGCCCTCCCCCAGGCGGTCTTCCACATGGGCCTGGATGAGGGATTGGACCAGGGGCGTGATGGCCGTGAACTCCACACCCACCAGGACGTACCCTGCGGTCTTCCCGGGCACCTTGCCAAGCATGCGCACGATCTGCCCTTCCAGGGGCACATAGGGCAGCCAGGGATGGTCCAGGTAGAGCGCCTCCAGGTTGGCTCCCGTCTCCAGGTCGACCGCGTCCCCCATGGAGACTTGCAGCCCGCAGCCTCCGGCGCTGACGTTCTGGATCTGGGCTTTCGTGATGACGGTTCCGGCGGCACTCCGGAAACGAACGCCATACTCCGGTCCCGTGCTCACCCGGGAGAACCGCCGACTATCCAAAGCCTGGGCCATGCTCTCCTTTTCGACCGCACGAGGGGTATTTCACGTCATCGTCCAGGATCAGCGTGGTCTTTAGCCCCCGGAGGTCCAGTGCAGGGCTTGCAAGAGTGCCACACGCCCGCCCTCCATCTCTTATCATTCATCAAGACCATTCCCAGATGGAATAACCGAGCGATGGGTTGTTTCAAGTGGTTCCTGATCCTCCTATTGGTCCTGGCCTTGCTGGCCGGGATCGCCTTCCTGGTGGTCAAGTTCGGGGCCGTGGCCCTGTGGACGCTCTTCGGCCTGCTGCTGGTGGCGGGCATCCTGCTGGCCATGATGGGCAAGGGCTGATGGCGCCGGGGTGACTACGGGAGTTGGTCACCTTCTCCGGACCCCGTTCCGCCGGATACTGGTGCCATGAACCCGCTGTACTTCGACACCCATACGCATCTCCACGAC
>CAYZND010000434.1:0-2918 GCA_964479495.1 uncultured Mesoterricola sp. | reverse complement strand
GATCAGGGACTGTTCCAGACCCGCCGCCCGGGCACGACCAGCCGCCTCCGCATGCTCGGCCGCGGTGCTGCCCTTGCCCAGGACCCGGAGGGTCATGTCGTCGCCGGACTCGGGGCCGATGTAGAGCAGGGAAAGCCCCAGCCCCCGCAGGTGCTTCAGCTCCTCCGGCGACTTCTCCAGCAGGTTGCGCGCCGTCGCGTAGGTGCCCACCCGCCGCAGGCGAGGGAAGGCGGCGGCGAGCGCCCGGAGGATAGGTTCCCAGTGATCGAGGTCCATGCCCAGGGGATCCCCGTCGGCCACGAAGACATGCCGCACCTCCTCGGACCATCGACGGCCGGCCTCGGCGATGTCCGCCAGGATCTCTTCGAGGGGTCGCACCTGGTAGCGCTTGCCGCGGTACATCCCGCAGAAGGCGCAGCCGTTCCACGAGCAGCCCAAGGTGGCCTGGAGGATGAAGGAGTCCGCTTCGCTGGGCGGCCGGAAGAGGGGTTCGACGTAGCGCACCGGTCATTGTCCCCGGAGTGGACCGGGTAGAGTAGACGGGGGGATGGCCGATCCCCGGATCACTGGAAGGAGCTGGACCGGACGTGATGCGTGTGAATCCCCTTCGTTCGGGCCTTCTGGCCCTGTTCCTGGCCTGGCCTGCGTTCCTCCCGGCCCAGGACGACTTTGCCACCTATCCGCCCCTGCCCACCGCCCTCGCCTCGACCTACGTGCACGACAGCCGGGGCCGGTACATCGGCCGGCTGCTGCCCCAGAAGCGCTATTGGGTACCCATCGACCGCATTCCCGCCTTCCTCCAACAGTCCCTCCTGGCGGTGGAGGACGCCCGCTTCTACGAGCACAACGGCATCGACCTGCAGGGCATCGCCCGAGCGATCATGAAGAACGTCTCCAAGGGCGCCATGACCCAGGGCGGCTCCACCATCACCCAGCAGCTCATCAAGAACAAGTTCCTCACCAACGAGCGCACCCTCGACCGCAAGCTCAAGGAAGCCGAGCTGGCCCTGGAGTTCGAGAAGAAGTACACCAGGCGCCAGATCCTGGAGATGTACTTCAACGAGATCTACTTCGGGAACGGGGCCTGGGGCCTGGCCCAGGCGACCCGCCTCTACTTCGACAAGGCGCCGGCAGACCTGACGGAGACGGAGTGCCTCCTCCTGGCCGGCGTCCCCAAGAATCCGGGGCGCTACAACCCCTTCGGGCAACCCGCGGACGTCCTCGGTCGACGGGACGTCGTCCTGAAGCGCATGGAGGACCTGAAACTGCTCACCGCATCGAAGCGGCAGACCCTCCAGGCCCAGCCCAATCCCGCCCGGTCCCTGGGCCAGGCCCCGCAGTACCTCGCCCAGATCCGGACCCAGCTGGTGGCCCGCCTGGGAGCCGAGGCCGTCGAGCTGGGTGGCCTCGACGTGACGGCCACCCTGGACCTGGACCTCCAGAAGCAGGCCGAGCAGGCGCTCCGGAACGGTGTCCGGCGCCTCTCCCCGGACCTCCAGGGCGCCCTGCTCTGCCTGGACCCCAACACCGGGGATGTGCTGGCCGCCGTGGGGGACGTGGAGGGCGCCACCAATGGCCTCAACCGCGCCTTCGTCTCCCGGCGCCAGCCCGGCTCGGCCATCAAGCCCTTCATCTACGCCGCGGCCCTGGAACAGGTCCTCACCGCCAGCAGCCGCTGGAAGGACGACCCCGTGGCCTACGACCGGGGGAATGGCCAGGCCTGGAAGCCCTTGAACTACGGCCAGGAACAGTTCGGGGAGCTGTCCCTCCGGCAGGCCCTGGCCCACTCCAACAACATCGTCACGGTGAAGGTGCTCGACCACATCGGCCTCACCTCCTTCCTGGATCTGACCGCGCGGGCAGGTCTGCCTCAGGACCCCAGGAACGGCCTCTCCCTGGCCCTCGGCACCGGCGAGGTCACCCTCCACGAGCTGGTGCAGGCCTACACCCCCTTCGCCGCGGGGGGTCAGCATGCCGAATCCCGTTCCATCCTGCGCATCTTCGACCGCACGCGCCGGACCTGGACCGACATCCCGCCCACCCTCTCCCAGGCTTTCTCCCCGGAGGTCGCCTTCATCACCACCCAGATGCTGAAGGACGTGCTCACCTATGGCACCGCCAAGACCCTGCGCGGCTTCAGCCAGACCCATCCCAGCGCGGGGAAGACGGGCACCACCGACAACTACGTGGATGCCTGGTTCGTGGGCTTCACACCGAGCCTGGTCACCGGCGTCTGGCTGGGCCACGACCGGCCTCGGCCCGAAGGGAAAGGCTTCACGGGCGGTGCCGCCGCCGCACCCATCTGGGGCGCCTTCATGACCAAGGCCCTGGCGGCTCGCCTGGGCGGAGAGTTCGTCCAGCCCGAAGGCGTACTCACCCTGGCCATCGATCCCGAGACCGGCTTGCCGGCTCGCACCGGCTGCCCCAAAGTGCAGGACGAGTTCTTTGTTTCCGGGACCGAGCCTGCGGAGCTCTGCCCCCTCCACGGAGGGGAGCCGCTCCAACCCCCGCCGGCCCCGCTTGAGCTGCAGGTGGAACGGCTGGCCGAACCAATGACGGAACCCGTGCCGTGATCCACCGGTGCTGGCCGGTCCTGCTCGCAAGCGTGCTGGCGGCCCAGCCCTCAGGTCTCCAAGCCCTCCTGAAGGCCTACCCGGAACAGCTCGCCTCTGTGGAGGCGAACGTCCTCCTCTGGCGGGACGGCACGCGCATGACCTACGACGACGGTCGGCGCACCGATGACCTGGAAGTCCGCCTCGAACACCCCAGCCTCTACTTCCAGATGATTGAGCCCTATCCCCGCGGGGAGGCGGGAATCCCGCCTATTCCTGGCGCCGATCCAGGCCGGGTCCGCTTCGACCCCTTCTTCCGCAAACTCTACGGCGCCACCCCCCGCGATGTCGAACGTAACCTGGTAA
>CAYZND010000433.1:0-2930 GCA_964479495.1 uncultured Mesoterricola sp. | reverse complement strand
CCGGCAGCGAGGATGTGGTGATCATCCCCCCGCCGTCCCTCGAGCCAGAGGTTCCTCAGAAGATTGGGTTACTCTCGAAGCTGCGCCGTCTCTTCAAGGGCAAACCATGAGTCTTCTGCAGGGCACATTGTCGCTACGCCGCTTCCTCGTGCTGGGTCCCATCCCCGACGAGAAGGAGCTGCTGGACGGCTTGGAACAGGACCACTTCCGGCCCTTCGAGGACGGGACCGAGGAGGAGCGGACCGGCTGGTGCGACTGGCGCAATCCCCTCATCGCCCCCCCGGAGAAGGACTGGGTGTCCCAGGAACGCTTCGCCATCTTCGGGCTGCGCCTGGACACGCGCTGGGTCCCGGCCACACTGCTCAAGGCCCACGTGGACCTGCGGCTCCAGAAGCTCATGAAGGAGAAGGATCTGGCCTTCATCGGCAAGGAGGCTCGCATCTCCCTGCAGGACGAAATCAAGGTCGAGCTGCTCAAGAAGGTCCTCCCGACGCCCAAGGTCGTTGAGGTGGCCTGGGATCTGAAGGGCGGCGTGCTGTGGACCACCGCCAGCTCCAGCAAGACCCAGGGCGCCCTCACGGGCCTCTTCATGAAGTCCTTCGGCTGCGAGTTGCAGCCCCTGGCCCCGCTCCTCCTGGCGGGTCGCCTCGCGCCCCACCTGCCCGTGGAAGCCCTCATGGCGCTGGACCCCCTCGATCTCGAACTGGAGCATGCGTGAAGCCGTTGGAACTGGTTGAACAGGGTCGCTTCCTGGGGGAGGAGTTCGTCCTCTGGCTCTGGATGCGCGGCCTGAAGGAGGGAGGCACGTCGGGCCTGGAAGGCGACATGTCGGCCTGCTTCCTGGACGACGCCGTGATCCTCGTCAGCGAACGAGGCGACGTGAAGGAACTTTCCCTGCGCAAGGGCAACCCCACGGAGAGCCGGGAAGCCTTCGAGGCGCTCAGCCGCGGCATGCGCCCCAGCAAGGCCAAGGCCCGATTGCTCTCGGGCGACATGGAATGGACCTTCGTGCTGAATGCCGCGAGCCTCGACACTTCCGCCATGAAGCTCCCCCCCTCCCAGGCGAAGGACCCCGCGGGTCGCGTGGCGGACCGTCTGTTCCTGCTGGAGGAAGGCCTGGCCCACCTGGAGCGTCGCTTCACGCAGTTCCTGGAGCTGCGGACGGACGACCCCGGCGGCCTTGAAGAGACCCTGAAGGGCTGGGTGCGGGAAGGCCTGAGCGGTGCCCCGGACGAGGTGCCATGGGAAGGCTAGCCCCCCTGCTGGCCCTGGCGCTTGCTCCGCCTGCGCTGCTGGCCCAAGCGGATCCCCAGCCCGTGACCCTCACCGCCGAAGCCCCCAACGGTGCGCGGGTCCAGATCCGCCTCGCCTTCAAGAAGGGCGTGCAGGTGGAGGGTCCTCGCCTGCCCAAGCGCTTCATCGCCAGCGGCAAGTCCGATGGCTGGGTGACGTACGAGAGCCTGTCCTCGGAGGCGAAGCGCTGGGTGCTCCAGGCGCTGTTCCCGGAGGATGACTGGCGGAAGGACGGTGTCCGTCACCGCGTTCGCTGGCCCGAGCTGGAGTCCATCTGGCTGATGGCCTCCCTCTTCTCCGGCCATGGACAGAACTACGATCAGCTCCAGGCCGCCAACCCCAAGAATCCCGAGAAGCTCCGCAAGGGCGATGTCTGGAACATCCCCCAGGAACTCCTGTCCGTCGAGCTCGGCGGGCGCGTTCGAGGCATCGTGGACCGCAGCCAGCCCGAGGACGAGCTGGACGACGAGGCTCGGATCGCGGCCTACCGCGAGCTGTTGACCTTCGGCGAGGATGACCAGGGGAAATACGCCTCCTACCACATGCGCAAGGGCGAGGCTCTCTATTCCAGCGTCGTGATGCGCTACTCGGACCGTGTCGATCCCAAGGAGGTCAACGACCTGGCCCTGGAGATCGCGCAGCGGTCGGGGATCCAGGATGTGCGCGGCATCCAGCCAGGACAGCTCGTGAAGATCCCGGTGGATTTCCTGGCGGACCCCTTCCAGCCGGAAGGCACCCAAGCCCTCCAGGAGGACCGGGAGATCCGCGAGGAGATCCGGCGCACCGCCCGCGTGGAAGCGGGCCCCAAGCTGGCCGGCGTGCGCGTCGTCCTGGATGCCGGTCACGGCGGCGTGGATGTGGGCGCCATGGCCAACGGCGTCTGGGAGTCCGACTTCGTCTACGACATCTCCATGCGCGTGCGGCGCATCCTCGAGCAGGACACCGAGGCCGTGGTCAGCAGCACGATCCGCTATCCCGCCTATGGGTTCAAGGTCCGCGACCGCATCGCCCGGGCCACGCGCTCGGCGGAGATCCTCACGACGCCCACCTTCACCAACGACGGCGAGAGCCCCAATGCCGTCAGCGTCCACCTGCGCTGGGTGCTCGCCAATGACCTCTTCGCCACCTACGCGCTGAAGGGCGATGTGAAAAAGACCCTCTTCATCAGCTTCCACGCGGATGCGTTGCATCCCACCGCCCGGGGGACCATGGTCTACGTGCCCGGTGCGGCCAACGTGCCCGCCTCCTTCGTGCTGTCCCCCTCCCGCGGCAAGGGCGTGAAGGAGATGCGGCGCGGTGGCCGGATCGAGTCCACCAGCCGCGAGCGGGTCCAGTCGGAGGCACGCAGCCGGCTCTTCGCGGAGACCTTCCTGAGGGCCCTGAAGGCCGATCAGATCCCGATCCACGCCAACCGCCCCATCCGCAACGTCATCCATCGTTCCGGGCGCAACTACATCCCGGCCGTGATCCGCTACAGCAACGCGGCCACCAAGATCCTGGTGGAAGTGGCCAACCTCACCAACGAGGACGACGCCCAGAACCTCAAGGATCCTGGCTTCCGGGAACGCTACGCCGAGGCTCTGGTGAAGGGCATCCGCGCCTACTTCCGGAAGTGATTCATTCAGGGGAGGGCGGGG
>CAYZND010000432.1:1252-2932 GCA_964479495.1 uncultured Mesoterricola sp. | reverse complement strand
GCCTGGAGGGTGATCCAGCTCGAGCGGCGATTGCCCTGCAGGCGCCAGGGCGAGGAGATGGTTCCCTCGAGCTCATGGAAGCCCACGGGCAGGCCCGCCTCCCAGGCCGCCTGGCGCCGAAGTCCAAGGAAGGTGCTCCAGGTCAACAGGCAGGTCAGGGGGATGACCCGCAGGGAGGGCCAGCGCAGCAGGCTGAAGGAGGCCAGCAATCCCAGCCAGCCCGCGGCGATCCATGTCAGCGGCAGCCGGCCGTCCCACCGTTCCGGCACCAGCCAGGGCACGGCACAGGCAGCCGCCATGGCCCAGGGCAGGGGCCAGAGCTCCGCGCCGCAGAGGCGCTGCCATAGACGTTCTCGCGTGAGCATTCCCTCGACCCTAGCACAAGCCGGAATCCGCCAATTCCGCTAGGCTGGTATCGGTCTTTTCCGTGAGGAAACGTGATTCCCCTGCCCTTTCGAACCCTTGGCTTCACGCTGGCAGCCACCACCCTGCTGGGTGCCTGGAGCCCCCGTTTCCACGAGGCCCAGACTGCCATGGCCCTGGGGCTCGTCCCCAAGCGGATGGCCACCTTCCTCAAGACCTATGCCCCTGCCCGGGATGGTGCCCGGGGGGTGGCCAACGACCAGGTCCCGGCCCCGGAGGATGTGGAGGCCCAGTTCCAGCGGATCCTCGTCATGAGCGAGGAGCAGCGCCGCCCTGACGCCATCGTGAAGGAGCTGGGGGTCCTGGCCCACATGACACAGCTGCTCCTGGACCCTTCCAGCACCGTGGGCGTCACCCCCCTCCGGGAGGACTTCGAAGCCTACGGCGACCAGTACCTCCCCAAGCTGGTGGCCAACAAGGAACCCTTCTGGTCCATCAGCGCCCCCCTGGACCCCCGGCCCCAGATCCTGAAGTGGTCGGATGTGAAGTACCAGCGTCATCGCGTCCTGCTCCAGCACTTCGACACTGCCAACAACCGCCGCATCGGCCAGTGGGGGGACCTGTCCATCCCCCTCGCCCAGCTCCAGCTGTCCTACTCCAACGGCATCAATGCCACGGCCAACCTCTGGATCCTGGTCTGGCGATCTGCCGGCGAGTATTGGGACATTCCGCAGTAATCCAAGGACGTCCAGGTTAAAGACCGGGATCGCGCAGCCCGTATACAGGTTAGGTGACAGGGAGCGTGTCCAAGTAATGGGAAGGGCCGCGCTGGAGCGCCGGACGAGCAGATCAAGGAAGGCGAGGAGGAGGTAGCAGGTACTACCTTCGACGAGCGTGACGAAGAGCTGCGTGGCCCGCCGTTCCAGCCCGAAGGGTTGAGTGCAAAGGGATTGTATTCTGCGTTGTCGGGCTTGCACGGTGTACCCGCACCGTGCGGCGCCCTCCGCCTTGCCTCCAACCCCTTTGCACACAACGCGGCTCCTTCCGCTTACTTGGACACGCTCCTAGGATTTCCTCTCGATCGGAGGTATCTTCCTATTCATCTCAATCGGGAGACTCAGATGGCTTCATACACCCGCCTCGGCTCGTATCTCCTCGCAGACGAACTCACGGCGGATCCCTTCGGCAAGGTCCACCGCGGGCTGACGATCGTCGGCAGCACCTTCGACAAGCACTTCCTGGTCCGCAGCTTCTCCGAAGAGATCGTGAACGCCGGTCTGGGCGAGAAGATCGAGGAGATCGACCGTCATGCGGCCA
>CAYZND010000432.1:0-1242 GCA_964479495.1 uncultured Mesoterricola sp. | reverse complement strand
GGGCAGCCGTGGCTTCGGCCATAACTACCACGTCGAGGGCGGCAAGTCCCCCATCGTGACCTGCGACCTGGTGCCCGGCCGCAGCCTGGCCCAGATGATCGAGAAGGCCAAGCACGAGCAGATCCCCCTCGGGGTCGACCACGCCCTGTCCGTGGTCCAGGGCCTGGCCCAGGCCATCATCCAGCTCCACGGCAAGGGGCTCAGCCACGGCCTCCTGTCCCCCCACAGCATCTGGGTGAGCTTCGAAGGCGCCACCGCCATCCTGGACGCCCCCTTCGCCAGCCTCATCCAGGGCCTCCTGCCCAAGTGCTCGGTGCTCGGCGCCTCCCTGGCCCGCTACCGCAAGGCGGCGGCGAACCCCCTGCTGCAGGACCTCTTCTCCCTGGGCGCGATCCTCTATGAGCTCCTGACCTTCGAGAAGCTCCCCGCCCCCGACCAGATCCCCGCCGCCCTGGAGAAGGCCACCCTGAAGGCCGCGCAGGAGGACGGCCCCGTGCCCCAGGAGATCCTGGAGCTCATGAAGCGGCTGCTGATGGTGACCCAGCCCTTCGAGAACGCCAACGCCTTCGGCTCCGAGCTCGAGCGCGTCCTCTACGACGGCGACTACAGCCCCACCACCTTCAACATGGCCTTCTTCATGCACACCCTCTTCCGTGAAGAGAACGAGCTGGACAACCAGGCCATGAAGGCGGACCAGGCCGCGGACTTCACCCCCTTCGCCACCGTGGAAACAGCGGCCTATGCCGCCGGCGAGGGCGGCATGAGCGCAGGGATGAAGAAGGCCCTCCTGATCGGGGCCATCGGCGCCGCCGTCGTCCTGACCGCGGTGGGCGGCGTCAGCTTCATGTCCGCCAAGAGCGCCCGGGAAGCCAAGGCTGCCCTGGAAGAGGCCAAGAAGCTGAACGAGGCCAAGGACCTGGAGCTCCAGAAGCTGGCCCAGGAGCAGTGGCTGGCCGACCAGAAGGCCCAGCAGCTCGCCTTCGAGGCCAAGGAGGCCAAGGAGGCCAAGGCCCGCGAGGAAGCCCAGCGGGCCCTGGAGCAGCTCCAGCGCGATGCGGAAGAGAACCGCAAGAAGCGGGAGGACCTGATCAAGCAGAAGCAGGCCCTCCAGGCCAAGAACCCCACCTTGACCGCCACGCCGATCCCCGCCGGACCGGCCACGCCAGCGCCGGCCGCCCCGACGGCGGCCGCTGCGGACGCTCCCCCGTCCGTCACCCAGAAGGCCGCTCCCACCGTGCCCCC
>CAYZND010000431.1:0-2937 GCA_964479495.1 uncultured Mesoterricola sp. | reverse complement strand
CCTCCAGATCCCCGCGTTTCTTTGCCGACAGACGGACCTTTTGTTGGCCGCTGGCCGCACGATGAAGCCGGTAAATGTCAAAAAAGGGCAGTTCCTGGCCCCCTGGGACATGCGCAACGCCGTGGACAAGGTCCGGAGCGTCCCGGAGTGCGGTCCGGTGTGGGTCACGGAGCGCGGAGCCTCCTTCGGCTACGGCAACCTCGTGGTGGACTTCCAGGGCTTTCCGCACCTGCGGCGCACGGGCTGCCCCGTCATCTTCGACGCCACGCACAGCGTGCAGAAGCCCGGTGCCCTGGGCCACGCCACCGGGGGTGCCCGGGAGATGATCCCCACCTTGGCCCGGGCCGCGGCGACCACCGTGGACGGCTTCTTCTTCGAGGTCCACGACCACCCGGAGCGGGCCCTCAGCGACGGCCCCAACGCGATCCCCCTCGAGGACTTCGGCACCCTGCTGGACCAGCTCCAGGCCATCTGGCGCACCTCCCGCCAGGCCGCCCTCTGGGATCCCGCCGGGCGGCCGCTGTAGCGGCACCTTTGCCGTTCGGATATCCCACTTCGACTGATCCGGTTTCCGGAGCCCCCATGCCGATCCGACCGGCGGACCCATCCGATGCCGCGCCGTTCTGCGATCTCGTCGCGCGCAATCTCCACTTGGTTGCCGTGGATCCTTCAGGGACCGGAACCGAGGCGTTCCGTTCACAAACCTCGGAGCAGGCCTTCCGGAGGTACCTGGCCTCATCTCGCTACGGCTATCTCACGGCCCAGGACAACGGACGCATCGTCGGTTTCATCGGGCTCCGTGACCGGAGCCACGTCATGCATCTCTTCGTGGATCCGGCCTATCAGCGCACAGGGCTTGGGCGTCAACTCTGGGAGGCCGCCCGTTCCCGCGACGCGCTGCCGAGCTACACCGTCAACTCGAGTCTGAACGCCCAGGGGTTCTATCAGGCGCTGGGTTTCCAGGTGGCTGGCCCTGCACGGGAAGCCTACGGGGTCGCCTACATACCCATGATGCTCGTGGCTCCGGGCGAGGCCTGATCCTGCGGTTTCACCCGGAAGCCTGAGTTCCCTCGTCAGCCCTCGTCCCCTCGCAGCTGCTCCAGCACCAGGGCCACCAGGGCTTCGTCCAGGGCGTAGGGCTTCACGAGCAGGTGCGAGACCCCCAGCCGGTTGGCTTCCTTGGCCAGCTGCGTCGTGGCGTGCACGCAGGCGAGGATGATCCGGGGCGGGACCGGGAAGGGATGGTTGCCCAGGAAGTGCACGATGTCCAGCTCGGGGATCGCCGGGTCCGACCAGTCCACCAGGAAGGCGTCGGGGGGGGACTTCCGCGCGAGACCCGCCAGCTCCAGTAGGGTTCCCGCCGGCATCACCCGCGTGAACCCGCGGCTGGAGAGGAAGGCCTGGAGCGCATCCCGCTGGACTCCAGGGGGCATCACCAGGGCCAAGGTCCGGAAGCGCCTCACGATCGAATCGCTGTGGGGATCCCGCATGGCTGCCGGGGGCGCCTCGTCCGGAGGCGCCTCTGCGAGCGTTTCTTCCACGGGCGGAGCAGGGAGGGGCGTCGTCTGGACGGGGGCAGGGATCACCGCCGGAAGGGCTTGGGCGCGGCTCTCGACGAAGGTCCGCAGGAACTCCAGCTCGGGGCGGGGCAGGGCGCGGAACCGGATGCCGAGGATGGGCCCCAGGGGCTGGGGATCCACCTCCAGGACGATCCCTTCGGCCTGCACGGGAGAGCCCCTCAGCCCCGTGATGCGGAGATCCTCCAGGAGCTGGTCCTCCTCGAAGGGCACATCGCCGGGATCCACGGCACGACCGCGGTTCGCATCCTGGGCCGCCTCCACCGCGAGCCGGAAGCCACCCTCGGAGATGTTGGAGAGGCGGCCGGTGACCTCCAGGAAGTCCACCCCGGAGGGGCGGAACCGGGCCTTGATGTTCTCGGCGGTGTCCAGGAGCACCCGCACCTCCCGGCGCCGGTCGCTGGGGTCCAGCCGGGCGGGGAGGATCAGCGTGAACCGGTTGCGGCGGTCGTTGTGGTAGTGGATGCGAGCACGGCCCACCCAGCGGTTCTCGTGCATGGTGAAGAGCAGCCGAACCTCGTCGTCGGCCCGGAGCCCCACCCCGGGCGCCTGCGGGATGCTGAGGACCATCCGCCCCTTGGCCTCGTCCAGGCTCTCGATGTGGCCCTCCACCAGGACCCCCTCGGCGGTTTCCACGGAGATCAGGACCCGCTGCAGGCGCAGCGCCTCGAAACAGGCCCGCACCCGCTCCCGCCAGCCTTCCGGGGAGAGCTCCTGGTCCAGGGGGATCCGGAAGTCTTCCATGGCCGCCTCAGCGATCGCGGTGGAAGGCGGTGGCGGCTTCCAGGGGCAGGCGTCGGCCCGCGAGGTAGTCGTCGAGGCAGTGGAGGACGGCGCTGGAGCGCGGCCCCGCCTGGACGATCTCCTCCCGCGTCAGCCAATGGCAGGCCAGGATCTCGGGGTCCTGCGGCGCGGCGATGGCATCCTCGGGCACCGTGCCCGCGAAGCAGATCCGCAGGTAGTCGCGTCCGTTGCGGGCCTGGAGGTGGTAGAGCCCGATGAGGTGCCGGGGCTCGAAGGCCAGGCCCGTCTCTTCCCTGGTCTCCCGGACGACGGCCTGGAGGGCCGACTCGCCCGGATCCACGTGCCCCGCGGGCTGATTGAAGACGCGCTCGGGGTTCACGCCATCCGTCTCCTCCACCATGAGGAAGCGGCCCTGGCGTTCGATGATGGCGGCGACGGTCACGGACCAGCCCATGGAAACCTCCACCCCAAGGGGAATTGCCCTCCATACAATCGCACAGCTGCGGGGATTACCGTGAGCCGTCCCCGGGAGTCCTTCCATGGAGCTTGCCGACCTTCGCGCCCTCTTCCCCGTCACTCGCACCACAGTCTTCCTCACCCTCGCGGCCAAGGCGCC
>CAYZND010000430.1:0-2940 GCA_964479495.1 uncultured Mesoterricola sp. | reverse complement strand
CCCCATTGTATGCCGATCGCGGCCGAACCTCCCCTTGGAGATGCTTCAACGGGGGACTCGAGGCGGCGTCTACCTGCGCGCCCTCTCCTGGAAGAGGTTCCGAAGCCTCGGGAGCAGGTCCGTGGTAGGGTCCGCAGAGAAGCGTCGACTGCGGGTGGCTTCGCCTTCCTTCCACGTGAGGGTGAGCCTCGGAAAGACGGGCCTGGAGAACCAGCGGCGGAACTTCTGGTCCG
This sequence comes from uncultured Mesoterricola sp., assembly GCA_964479495.1. Taxonomy (GTDB): domain Bacteria; phylum Acidobacteriota; class Holophagae; order Holophagales; family Holophagaceae; genus UBA1801. The sequence goes on along the minus strand of CAYZND010000430.1, from coordinate 2,707 downwards.
GTTCCTCCAGAGCCAGCAGGTCCTCCCGGGGGATCCGCAGGGTGTATTCATCTCCGCGGCGGGAGGAGAGGGAAAGGGGACGGGGTCGGAAGAGGTTGGCGATCCAGTTGTCGCTGGGCACCTGCTTGAACCAGAAGCTCTGGTCCGTCAGGACCAGAAGGAACCAGACGCCCTGGTCGCTGCCACCTTCGTAGAGCTCGCCCACGGCCTTCGCCTCCACGCGCTCGCCCGTCTCGGCCTCGAACTCCTGCCAGAACTTGACGACCTCGTCATCCATGGAAGCCTCCTGCGCGATCAGGTGCCCACAGCATGCACCCTGGGAGGATGGATTGCCAAGGAGTCCATGACTCCGCGGATCCCCGGGGGCAACGGAGGTAAGCCCGGGGGTCCGCGGAGCGGTACGCAGCCCGTGGTCCGAGGGTGTGTTTCCAAAATCGCGCATGCCGCGCTGGGAGCGCCGGGCTAGCCAGACAAGGCAGGCGAACGAAGGCAGATTGGGCATCTGCAGAGCGAGCCTAACGCAGTCTGACGACGCCCGCCGCCCCAGCCCGGAGGGGCGGGGCCAATCGGGCGCATGGCTGCGTCAACGGCCTTGCACGACGCACCCACGTCGCGCTACGGCCGTTTCCTTGCCATGCATCCCGATTGGCCGCCGCCGCGGCACGCGGGATTTTGAACACACACCCTACGCCACGACCTTCCCTGGATTCAGGATCATCAGCGGGTCGAAGGCCTGCTTGATGCCCTTGAGCAGGGCCATGCCCTCGGCGCCCATGGCCTCCTTGAGGTAGGGCAGCTTGGCGTAGCCGATGCCGTGCTCGCCGGAGACCTTGCCGCCCAGCTCGCGGGACTTGGCATACATGCACTCGAAGACCCTGGAGAGCTTGTCGCGCCAGATGTCCTCGGGCAGCTCATCGCGCAGCACGTAGATGTGCAGGTTGCCGTCGCCCGCATGGCCGAAGCTCTTGATGCGGATGTCGAAGCGCTGCTGCAATGTCTCCGCGAACTTCACGAACTGGGCAATCTTGTTGCGAGGCACGACCACATCGCACTCGTCCATCTCGGTGGTGGAGGCCTTGATGGCCTCCAGGAAGGCGCCACGCGCCTTCCAGATGGACTCCTGGCGTTCCTGGGTGTTGGAGATCAGCACGTCGAGGGCGCCGGCTTCCAGGCAGATGTGGGCCACCTTCTCGTAGGCCACCTCGATCTCCTCCGTGCTGTTGCCGTCGAAGGTGAGCAGCAGGTAGGCGTCGGCGGAGCTGTCGGGGAAGGTCTTGCCCAGGAACTTCTCGGAGGCCAGGATGACGTCGCGGATCATGTACTCGATGGCCGTAGGAATGGCCTTGGACTTGATGATCTTCGGCACGGTGTCGATGGCCATCTCCAGGTTGGGGAAGGGCACCAGCAGGCTCAGGGCCTTCTTGGGCAGGGGCAGCAGCTTGAGCACGGCCTTGGTGACGATGCCCAGGGTACCCTCGGAGCCGATGATGAGGTCCTTCAGGGCGTAGCCCGAGCTGTTCTTCACCACCTTGCCGCCCAGCTCCATGACCTCGCCGGTGGGCAGCACCACTTCGAGGGCCCGCACGTAGTCGCGGGTCACGCCGTACTTCACGGCGCGCATACCGCCGGCGTTGGTGTTGATGTTGCCGGCGATGGTGGCGCTCTTCTCTCCAGGGTCGGGGGGATAGAAGAAGTCGCGCTCCTCGACGTACTTCGAGATCTCCATGAGGAGGACGCCAGGCTCCACGGTGAGGGTCAGGTTCTCGTCGTCCAGCTCCAGGATACGGTTCATGCGGGACAAGTTCATCATGATGCCGCCGTGGAGGGCCACGGCCGCACCCACAAGGCCCGTGCCCTGGCCCCGTGGCGTCACGGGGATGCGATGGGTGTGGGCGTACTTCATGATCTTCGAAACTTCCTCGGTGGAGGTGACCTCGACCAGCACCTCGGGGAACTTGTGGATGTCCCCCAGCTCGTCGTGGCTGAAGTCCTCGTTGATGGCCTCTCCCACGTACACGCGGTCGGAGCCGCACAGGCCGATCAGGAAGTCCACATCGTTCGGTTCGATCGCTTTGTAGGTCATGGGTGTCTCCTAGGCGGTGAGCTCGGCCAATGCTTCGATTTGGGCTTCTTCGGCCGTCTCCGCGCCGTAGCCCGCTTCGAGCCGCTGGATGAGGGCGGGCAGGACCTGGTAGATGTCCCCCACGATCCCGTAGTGGGCCACGTTGAAGATGGTGGCCTTGGGGTCGGCGTTGATGGCCATGATGCACTCGGAGCCGTTCATGCCAGCCACGAACTGGATGGCGCCGGACACGCCGCAAGTGATGATGAGCTTGGGCTTCACGGTGCGGCCCGAGAGGCCGATCTGCCGCTTGGGGTCCACCCAGCCGGCCTCGATGAGGGGCCGCGTGGCGGCGACCTTGGCGTTGAGCAACTCGGCGAGGCGGTTGATCAGGGCCATGTCCTCGATCTTCTTCACGGCGCGACCGGCCACGATGATCACTTCGGCATCCTCGAGACCTTCGGTCACCTCCTTGTGCTTCACGGCCATGACCTCGATGCGCGAGGCGAGCTTCTCCGCAGCCAGGCTGCGGAGTTCGATGCGACCCGAGGCGTGCTCGGAGCGGGCGGGCGCGGAGAAGATCTTGTAGCGCACCGTGGCGAACTGGGGCCGGTGGTGGGGCGTGAAGATGTGGGCCATGATGTT
>CAYZND010000429.1:0-2947 GCA_964479495.1 uncultured Mesoterricola sp. | reverse complement strand
CGGCATCTACTACGGCGCCATGTACGGCGGCTCCACCACGTCCATCCTGGTGAACACACCCGGGGAGTCCTCCAGCGTGGTCACCTGCCTGGACGGCCACGAGATGGCGAAGGCGGGACGCGCAGGTCCGGCCCTGGCGGCCGCGGCCATCGGCTCCTTCATCGCGGGCACCTTCGCCACCATCATGCTGATGGCTTTCGGTCCCGTGCTGGCCAAGGTGGCTTTGCGCTTCGGTCCTCCCGAGTTCTTTGCCCTCATGGTCATGGGCCTCACCGTGGTCACCAGCCTGGCGGGCCGCTCCATGCTCAAGGCCCTCTTCGCCACGCTGCTGGGCCTGGCCATCGCGATGATCGGTATCGACCTCCAGAGCGCCGTGCAGCGCTTCACCTTCGGCAACCCCCAGCTCATGGACGGCATCGAGTTCCTGGTGGTCGCCATCGGCCTCTTCGCGCTCACAGAGGTCTTCATCAACATCTCCGAGATGAAGAACGCCAAGGAGGTCAGCACCGAGAAGATCCAGGGCGGACTGTGGCTCACCAAGGAGGACTGGAAGCGTTTCTGGCCCTCCTGCACCCGCGGCACCCTCTCGGGCTTCTTCGTGGGTGGCGTGGCTGGCGCAGGCGCGGCCGTGGCCAGCTTCGTCTCCTACGGCATCGAGAAGCGCTTCAGCAAGCACAAGGACCAGCTGGGCAAGGGAGCCATCGAGGGTGTGACCGGCCCGGAGTCCGCCAACAATGCGGCGGCGGGCGGCTCGCTGATCTACCTGCTGTGCCTGGGCATCCCCGGCTCCGGCACCACCGCCATCATGCTGGGTGCCCTGATCATGCTGGGCCTCCAGCCTGGCCCGCTCCTCTTCAGCACGCAGCCCGAGTTCGTCTGGGGCCTCATCGCCAGCATGTACATCGGCAACGTCATGCTGCTGGTGCTGAACCTCCCCCTGGTGGGCATGTGGGTGAAGCTGCTGAAGGTGCCCGAGTACCTGCTGACGCTCTTCATCATCCTGTTCTCGTTCCTGGGCGTGTACACCATGAACAACAGCATCCAGGACCTGATGCTGATGGTGCTCTTCGGCGTCATCGGCTATGGGATGAAGCGCGCGGACATCCCCGCCAGCCCCGTCATCCTGGGCATGGTGCTGGGCAAGCAGATGGAGGAGAAGTTCCGGCAGTCCATGGTCATCTCCGACGGCAGCCTGTCCATCTTCTTCACGCGGCCCATTGCGGTCGTCCTGCTCACGCTGGCGTTCATCTCCATCACGAACCCCTACTGGAAGCCGTTCGGGGCCTGGTTGAAGGGACTCTTCGCCAAGCCCAGTCCCGAAGCGGCCTGACCTTGCTGGAGCGGGATCTTCCCGTCGAGGCCAGGGAGGCGGTGCTAACCGCCACCCTGGCCCAGATCCTTTCCGCCCGCGACCGGCGGGCCGCGCGCCAGCGCGAGCTGCTGGCGGATTTCGGGTGGCCGGTCATCTCGCTGACGCTCGTCTCGCCCGGGCCGGTCAAGGATTCGCTCGGCAGGCGCCTGCTCATGGATCTGGCTGAGGAGGCGCTGCAGGATGAGCTCCGCAAGGGGCGCTTCCAGGTGAGACAGCACGTGCGGACGGATGGCATTGCCGGACCCGAGGCCCTGTGGGTTGTGGAGGCGCCTCCCGAACGCATGAAGCGCCTCGCCGTGAGGATCGAGGACACCAAGCCCTGGGGACGGCTGCTCGATGCGGACGTGATCATCGCCGGCGCCCATGGGGAGCCTGTTCCCATGGGCCGCCAGTGGCTGGGGAGCGAGGCCCGGCGCTGCCTGATTTGCGAAGCTGCCGCGAAGGAGTGCATCGGAATCCGGCGTCACCATCCCGCCGTGGTCGCCTCGATGGTGGCGGCTCTCATCGGCCGTTTCACGGGGAAGCCCTGATGAAGGTGCCATCGGAGGTGGTCGCCCGCCTGGCGGTCCAGGCACTCAAGGCGGAGGCTGGCCTGGCCCCGAAGCCAGGGCTCGTGACCCCGCACTCCCGAGGCGCGCACCGGGACATGGACTTCGCACTGTTCCTGGTCTCGGCCCAGGCTCTGGAGCCGTGCTTCGAGGGCTGTGCCCGAGCGGGGGCGGCGACCAGCGTTTCCGACGTGCCCGCCCTGCTGGATCGACTTCGGGCCATCGGGCGCCAGGGGGAGGCGGAGATGTTCCAGGCCACCGGTGGGGTCAACACCCACAAGGGAGCCATCTTCTGCCTCGGCCTGCTCTGCGCGGCCGTGGGTTTCCTCCTCGAACAAGAGGCCGAGGCTGGTGCGATCCCCCTGGCGGAGCGTGCCTGTGCCTTCGTGGCCCGGCTGTGCGAAGGTCTTGTCGCAAGAGAACTGGGGGCTCTCCCGCCTGGGAAGGTCCGGACGGCGGGCGAGCGGCTCTTCCGCGACATGGGACTGCGAGGAGCCCGCGGGCAGGCGGAGGATGGGTATCCCCTGTTGCGCCTGACCCTGCTTCCCCTGTTGAGGGAGGGAAAGCGTCGAGGTCCGGAGCCCTTCCGGCAGGCGTGCCTGGATGCGCTGCTCCACGCCATGGCGAAGCTGGAAGACAGCTGTCTGCTGACGCGGGGGGGCGTGGAGGGGCTGGCTCTGGCCCGTTGGGGAGCCCGGGAGGTCCTGCGTCGAGGCGGCGCGTCGACAGTGCACGGAAGGCAGGCCATCGAGGCCCTGGACCGCCAGCTGTCCGAGAGGGGGCTGAGCCCTGGGGGGTGCGCGGACATGGTGGCCGCCGGACTCTTCCTCGTGGAAGTCGAGGATTGGCTGGCCAAGGAAGCCTGTCTCGGGCTCCGGATCGCTTGATTCCATAAAAGAAAGGGGGGCTTGCGGCCCCCCTTTTCAAGCGGATCCGGACGCCGGAATCAGGCTTCCAGAGCTTTCTTCCGAGCCTCGACGACCTTGTCGGCATCGCGGCCTTCCAGTTCCTGCAGGTGGTGGAATGC
>CAYZND010000428.1:0-2983 GCA_964479495.1 uncultured Mesoterricola sp. | reverse complement strand
ATCTGTACCGCCGCGTCATCAACCGGAACAACCGCCTGAAGAAGCTCCTCGAGCTGCGCGCCCCCGACGTCATCGTGCGCAACGAGAAGCGCATGCTCCAGGAAGCCGTGGACGCCCTCTTCGAGAACGGCAAGCGTGGACGACTCCTGCGTGGTGTCTCCAACCGCCCCCTGAAGTCCCTCTCCGACGCCCTCAAGGGCAAGCAGGGCCGGTTCCGCCAGAACCTGCTCGGCAAGCGCGTGGACTACTCGGGCCGCTCCGTCATCGTGGTGGGTCCCGACCTCAAACTGCACCAGTGCGGCCTGCCCAAGAAGATGGCCCTTGAGCTGTTCAAGCCCTTCATCTTCAACCGCCTCGAGCACAAGGGCCACGCGGCCACGATTCGCCAGGCGAAGGAGATGGTCGAGCAGGGTGTGCCCGAGGTCTGGGACGTGCTGGATGAGGTGATCCAGAACCACCCCGTTCTGCTCAACCGCGCTCCGACCCTCCACCGCCTCGGCATCCAGGCCTTCCAGCCCGTGCTCGTCGAAGGCAAGGCCATCCGCCTGCACCCCCTCGTCTGCACCGCCTTCAACGCCGACTTCGACGGCGACCAGATGGCCGTGCATGTGCCCCTCAGCCCCATGGCCCAGATCGAGGCCCGGGTACTGATGATGTCCACCCAGAACATCCTCAACCCCGCCAACGGCAAGCCCAACGTCGTGCCCTCCCAGGACATCGTGCTGGGCGGCTACTACCTCACCAAGAAGCGCCTCAACCGCCTTGGCGAGGGCATGATCTTCGCCAACGTAAATGAGGTCGTAGCGGCCCACGAGGCCAAGGTGGTGGATACGCACGCCATCATCCAGATCCGGTACACCGGCGAGCTGGTGGACACCGAGGCTTGGCACAAGAAGGATCCCAAGAAGCACTCCGAGCAGGAGGTCTTCGAGTGCCCCGCCGTCAAGGTGGAGCACGAGCTCATCACGACCACCGTGGGGCGCGTGATCTTCAACCGGGCCCTGCCGGAGGAGATCCCCTTCGTCAACGGTCTCCTGAAGAAGGACGGCCTGCTGTCCCTCGTGAACCGTGCCTACAAGCTCAACGGCCCCGAGGTCACCATCAAGATGCTCGACGCCATGAAGGACATCGGCTTCCTTTGGGCCATGCGCGCGGGCGTGTCCGTGGGCATCGACGACCTGGTGGTGCCCGAGACCAAGCCCAAGCTGCTCAAGGCTGCGGCCGACGAGGTGAAGGGCATCGAGCACGAGTACTACCATGAGGGCAAGCTGGACGCCGCCACCCGCTACAACCGCATCCTCGAGGTGTGGGGCAAGACCTCCGAACAGGTCGCCAGCGACATGATGAAGGAGCTGGAGAAGCGGAACGATAACGACATCAACCTAAACTCCATCTACATCATGGCCGACTCCGGCGCCCGAGGTTCCAAGACGCAGATCCGCCAGGTGGCCGGCATGCGTGGCCTCATGGCCAAGCCCTCCGGCGACATCATCGAGACGCCCATCCGATCCAACTTCAAGGAAGGCCTCTCGGTTCTCGAATACTTCACCTCCACCCACGGCGCCCGAAAGGGCCTGGCCGATACGGCCTTGAAGACGGCCGACTCCGGCTATCTCACCCGCAAGCTGGTGGATGTGGCCCAGGACGTGATCATCAACGAGATGGACTGCGAGACCCTGGACGGCATCGAGGTTGCGGCCATCGTCAACAGCGACGGCACCATCCGCTCCCGCCTGCGCGACCGCATCATGGGCCGCGTGGTGCTGGAAGACGTGGTGGACCCCTACTCCAAGAACGTGATCGCCGCTGCCGGCACCCTGATCTCTGAGGACCTCGCCTTCACCATCGAGACCTCGGGCATCGCCTCCGTCCGCATCCGCTCCGTGCTCACCTGTGAAGCCCGTCGCGGCGTCTGCGCCATGTGCTACGGCCTGAACCTCTCCACGGGCCGGCTCGTGGACCTCGGCGAGGCCGCGGGCGTCATCGCCGCCCAATCCATCGGCGAGCCCGGCACGCAGCTCACCATGCGTACCTTCCACGTGGGCGGTGCGGCCAGCCGCGCCTCCGAGAAGTCCACCCACGAAGCCCAGATCAAGGGCATCGTGAAGCTGGACGGCATCAAGTCCGTGGAGGACCGCAACGGCGATGTCCGCGCCCTCAGCCGGTCCGGTTACATCCTCGTGGTGGACAAGGACGGCAACGAGCGCGAGCGCTACAAGGTCGCGCCCGGCGCCACCATCCGTGTCAAGGACAGCGAAGAAGTGGAACCCAAGACTGTCCTGGCCGAGTGGGACCCTTACAACGACTACCTCATCAACGAGAAGCCCGGCCTCGCCGACTTCAAGGAATTCGAGCTCAACAGCAGCTATCAGGAAGAAAAGGACCAGATCACGGGCCGCTTCCGTAAGCGCGTCATCGATCCCACCGACGACAAGCTGCACCCCCACATCAACATCAAGGGCGACAACCACAAGGTGCTCCAGCGCTACAACATCCCTACCGGCGCCTACATCGAAGTGGAAGACGGCCAGGAGCTGCAGCCCGGCGACGTGCTCGCCAAGACACCCCGCCAGCAGGCCAAGACCTCGGACATCACCGGCGGTCTGCCCCGCGTGACGGAGCTGTTCGAAGGCCGCAAGCCCAAGGACCCCGCCATCATCAGCGAGGTTACGGGCCTCGTGAAGTACGGCAACCGTGTCCGCGGCCAGCAGAAGGTCATCGTTGAGAACGTGGAGACCGGCGAGAAGGGCGAGTACCTCATCCCCCGCGGCAAGCACATCCAGGTGCAGGAAGGCGACGAGATCCGTGCCGGCGAGAAGCTCACCGAGGGTGCCGTCTCGCCCCACGATCTCCTCAAGGTCCAGGGCGAGAAGGCCCTCCAGGCCTTCCTCGTCAACGAGGTCCAGGAGGTCTACCGCGCCCAGGGCGTGACCATCAACGACAAGCACATCGAGACGATCATCCGCCAGATGATGCGCTGGGT
>CAYZND010000427.1:0-2985 GCA_964479495.1 uncultured Mesoterricola sp. | reverse complement strand
GCCCGCCCCCGTGCAGCCCCCCATGACCACCGTGCCGGAATCCGCCCTCTCGATGCCGCCGAAGCCGGGCTCCGTCACGGATCCCGTCAAGATGGCGAAGCTCAGCGCCTTCAACCAGCGCATCGTGCAGACGGCCAAGTCCGTCCTGCCGGCCCAGCACCATGAGATGGTCAATCAGCTCTACGCCAAGGCCACCCAGCAGATCATGCAGGGCGAGGGGCCCGAGTCCGTGAAGAACCTCGCCCTGGCCATCTCCCGCGGGGCCGTGGACGCCGGGTGCGACGCGGAGCTCGTGAAAACCCTGAACGCCCAGCTCAAGGCCCTCTTCAGCAAGTGAGCAACGCCCCCCAGGACTGGCCTTGAACAGGAGCCTCTGAATGCTTTTCCTCCGGCTGCTGGGCGTGCTCTTCCGGGATGTGGCCAAGGACATCCTGCGCCACCGGGGGCAGCACCTGCTGGCCATCCTCACGTTGGCTTCCGGCCTGCTCCTGGCGGGCGGTGGCCTGCTGGCGGTGGAGAGCCTTGACCGCTGGGTCTCGCGCATGGAGTCCCAGGCGAAGGTGACCGTCTTCGCCACGGAGGGAGGACGGCTCGACGAGACGGAAGGGATCCTGAAGCGGGACCCGCGCTTCCGGGCGGTCCAGCGCATCACCTCCCAGGAGGGCACTCGGCGCTTCCTCGAGACGTCGAGGGAGGCGGGCCTCATCATGGAAAGCCTCGGCAACGAGCCCATCCCCGAGAGCCTCGAGCTGACTTTGAGGTCGGATCTGCTGGCCGCCCATCAGGCGGTGGAGGTGGGGGAGAGCCTCCGGAAGCTTCCGGGCGTGGGGGACGTGATCGTCGATCAGCAGCGGCTGGAGTCCCTCCAGAAGTCCGCCCGGCTCGTGCGTCAGGCCCTAAGTGTCGTGGGCCTGCTGCTGCTGGTGGCGGCGGGCTTCTCCACGGGCAACGTGATTCGCATGAGCGTCCTGTCCCGGGAAGAGGAGATCTCCATCATGCGGCTGGTGGGGGCCACCGAGAGCTTCATCCGCACCCCCATGCTGGTGGAGGGCGGCGTGCTCGGTCTCACCGCCAGCCTCATCGCCATCCTTGCCCTGTTCAGCCTCTGGTGGCCCCTCCACCGCGGAATCGGAGGCATCTCGCCCCTCCTGGTGGAGCTGGCCCGGCTGGGCTTCTTCTCCTTCAAGAGCATGTTCCTGCTGGGGTTCATCGGGACCGCCACGGGCGCGCTGGGTGCGCTCTGGGGCTTCTGGTCGACCCAGCGGGCCCAGCGGAAGGCCGAGGAGATCCTGGACGCCAGCTCAATATAGAGGATCTTGTGGAATTGTTTTCCTCAAAATCTTGCTTGTGATTCTCATAGTTGTACCCTGTGGGGGTTTCCTCCACAGGTGCGGCCATGGAATTCCCTTCCTATCTCGACCTTAGGAACCTGAAGGCTCTGTTCCCGGCGGATTTCACGCCCTCGGAGGTCGCCCGTGCGCAAACCATCTTCCTCAAACGGCTGTCGCTGGCCGGCCATGAGTTCTATGGGGGCAAGATGATGACCATCCCCAAGGCCGGGATCTACGGTTTTGGGTGGTTCGGTGTCTGGTACACCCCAGGGGTCTCGGCCGTCTCGACAGCCATCCGCGACAACAACCTGCGGTCGTACGATCTCTCCAACCGCAGCAACCTGGTGGCGGTGATCTCCGATTCGACGCGGGTCCTGGGGGACGGGGACTGCACACCTCCCGGTGGATTGGGCGTCATGGAGGGCAAGGCCTTCCTCATGTACTACCTGGGGGGCGTGGACGCCATCGCCCTGTGCATCAACACCCATGACAACCCCGGCTCCCACAAGGCCGGCTTCAAGTTCGATCCCAAAGCCCCTCACCGGCACCTTCCCGAGAAGACCATCGACTTCGTGCGCATGGCCGCACCTTCCTTCGGAGCCGTGAACCTGGAGGACATCTCCCAGCCCAACTGCTTCAAGGTGCTCGACGACCTTCAGGACTGCGGGATCCCGGTGTGGCACGACGACGCCCAGGGCACGGCCTGCGTCACTTTGGCCGGCATGATCAACGCGCTCATCCTGACGGGGAAGAGCCTCAACAAAGCCAAGGCCGTCTTCTATGGTGCCGGGGCCTCCAATGCCACGATCATCCGCCTCATGCTGGCCGAGGGGATGGATCCACGCAACGTGATCGCCTTCGACACCAAGGGGGCCCTGCACATGGGCCGGGACGATATCCGGAATGATCCGCGCTTCTACCGTAAGTGGGAGATCTGCCAGCACACCAATCCGGACCGGGTCGACGACATGCTGGAAGCCTGCAAGGGGGCGGATATCCTCTGCGCCCTCTCCACGCCGGGCCCCGACGTCGTCAAGAAAGAGTGGATTGGAGCCATGGCCGACAAGGCCATCGTCTTCGCCTGCGCCAACCCGGTGCCGGAGATCTATCCCCACGACGCCAAGGATGCGGGGGCACTGATCGTGGCCACGGGGCGGAGCGACTTCCCCAACCAGGTGAACAACTCCATGTGCTTCCCCGGGCTGCTCAAGGGCTGCCTGCTCGTCCGGGCGTCACGCGTCACCGATGCGATGGCCATCGCTGCGGCGCACTCGCTGGCACGCATGCAGCAGAAGCGCGGCCTGGACCAGGACCACATCATGCCCACCATGGACGATGTGGAAGTGTTCCCTCGCGAGGCGGCCGATGTGGCGGCCCAGGCCATCGCCGATGGCGTGGCCCAGCAGGAGATGACCCCCGAGCAGGTCTTCCAGAAGGCCGACCGGGACATCAAGTCCAACCGCGAGATGGTGCAGCTCCTCATGGAGCGGGAGAAGATCCCCACCCCGCCCAAGTCCATGATCGACGATGTTCTAGAAGCCACCGTAGCCGAGATCCGCGGCGTGGTGGCCGCCGTGAAGGGCAATGCGGACGAGTAGCCCGACCTACTTCACCTTCTCCCACAGGACCAGACCCGCAGCCAGGAAGGCTTCGC
>CAYZND010000426.1:0-2992 GCA_964479495.1 uncultured Mesoterricola sp. | reverse complement strand
CCAGCAGAGGCCCGGCTCCAAATCCCACCCCGTGAGCCAGGCCCTGGGCGCCCACCGCGACAAGCGCGTGGTCACCTGCATCCGCCAGCCCAGCCTGGGTCCCACCTTCGGCATCAAGGGGGGCGCCGCGGGCGGCGGCTACAGCCAGGTCGTCCCCATGCAGGACTTCAACCTGCACCTCACGGGCGACATGCATGCCGTCACGGCGGCACACAACCTGGCGGCCGCGGCCCTGGACGCCCGCATCCTCCACGAACGCGAAGCCACGGACGAGCAGCTCTTCGAGCGCCTCATGCCGAAGGACAAGAAGGGCCAACGGACCTTCGGCAAGGGCCTGCTGGCGCGCATGGAAAAGCTGGGACTGAAGGCCGAGAAGCCCGATGACCTCACGGCGGAGGACCGCCGCCGCCTTTGCCGGCTCGACGTCGACCCGGCGGCGCTTACCTGGCGCCGGGTGATCGACATCAGCGACCGGTTCCTGCGGGGCATCACCGTGGGCCAGGGGGACGAAGAGAAGGCCTACGCCCACGACTCCGGCTTCGACATCTCCTCCGCCAGCGAGCTCATGGCCATCCTGGCCCTGTGCCGCAGCCTGAAGGACCTGCGCCAGCGCATCGGGCATGTGGTGGCGGCCCTGGACCGCACCGGACACCCCGTGACCATGGACGACCTCGGCGTGGCCGGAGCCATGACCGTCCTCATGCGGGACGCCATCAAGCCCACCCTGATCCAGACCCTCGAGGGCACGCCGGTGCTGGTGCATGCGGGCCCCTTCGCCAACATCGCCCACGGCAACAGCTCCATCCTGGCGGACCAGATCGGCCTCCACGCGGCCGAGTATGTCGTGACCGAGAGCGGCTTCGGCGCGGACATGGGCATGGAGAAGTTCTTCGACATCAAGTGCCGGGTCTCCCACCTGAAGCCCGACTGCGTCGTGGTGGTGGCCACGGTGCGCTCCCTGAAGATGCACGGGGGCGGCCCCAAGGTGGTGGCGGGCAAGCCCCTGGATCCTGCCTACACCGACGAGAACCTGGACCTGCTCCAGAAAGGTCTGCCCAACCTCTTCCACCACCTGGAAGTCGTGCGGCGCTTCGGCGTGCCCGCCGTGGTGGCGGTGAACCGCTTCGCCACGGACACGGACGCCGAGCTGCAGCTCATCTGCCAGGCGGCCATCTCGGAGGGCGGGGCCGAGGATGCCGTGGTCTGCGAGCACTGGGCCAAGGGTGGCGAGGGCGCCGTGACCCTGGCCGACGCGGTGGTCAAGGCCTGCGAGAAGCCCTCCAACTTCCGCTTCCTGTATGAACTGGACCTGCCTATCAAAGAAAAGATCGAGACCATCGCCCGGGAGGTCTACGGCGCCGAGGGCGTGGACTACTCCGAGACGGCAGAAGCCAGGATCGCGGAGTTCACGAAGCTGGGCTACGGCGCCTTCCCCATCTGCATGGCCAAGACCCACCTCTCCATCAGCCACGACCCGACCCTGAAGGGCCGGCCCAGGGGCTTCCGCATCCCCGTACGCGACATCCGCGCCTCCGTTGGGGCCGGGTTCCTCTACCCGCTCCTGGGGAAGATGGCCACCATGCCCGGCCTGCCCACGAGGCCCTCCTTCTACGACATCGACGTGAACACCGACACGGGGCAGGTCTACGGCCTGTTCTGAGCCTCAGGGCTTCAGCACCACCTCGCTGCGCCAGCGCTCCTGGGGCTCCTCATGGAGCTGCCAGTAGGATTCCGCGATCAGGTCCGGGTTGAAGGCTGCGTCCTTCTGGACGAAGCCAGCCACCGTGACCGTGGCCACATGAATACCCTCGGGCTTCAGCTCCTCGGCCAGGCACAGCGCCAGCTGCCGGAGGGCCGCCTTGCCCATGGAGCCCGAGGCCAGCTCCGCCTGAGGCTTGAGGGCCAGTCCGCCGCCCGTGAAGAGAATCGTCCCCTGCCCCGCCCGACGCATGGAAGGCAGCGCGGCGCGGACAGCCTCCAGGGGTGCCAACGCGTTCACGCGCAGGTCCCGTCCGAGCTGCTCGGGCTCGAGGGCGGAGGCGGCGCACCGGGCGCCGGCGGAGGCGTTGTAGACCAGCACCCGCACCTCTCCGTGATCCTGGTGGATGCGCTGGAACAGGTGCGCCACGGCTCCGGCTTCCCCCAGATCGCAGACAAGGGCCGCGGAATCCGGAAGCTGCCGGGCCTGCACCTCCAGGAAGGCGCCGTCGAGCCCCACCAGCACGGTGCGGAACCCTTCCCGCGCGAAGCGGCGCGCCACGGAGAGACCGATCAGCGGGCCGACGCCCAGGATCACAGCCAGGGGAGAGGTCGTGGACATAACGAGCCATCATAGTGCGATTAAAAGTCGCCGTGCGGGATTGGAAGGTCCGGGCGGTATCGGTATGCTTCCGGACATGCGCAAGGGCCTCTTCCAACCCGGTTCCTCGGCCACGTTCAATCCGGTGGTCGGAGGAAACTTTGGAAAGGCCGTCCTGGTCGTCGTATCGCTGCTCCTTGGGGAGCCCGCGGGACCGGCCTAGTCGCACCATCACCTTCGACCCGGAACCCCGCGATCCCCCAGGACGCGGGGTTTTTCAATCTGAAAGGAACCAGCCCATGGAACTGACCGGTGCCCACATCGTCTGGGAGTGCCTGAAGCGCGAAGGGGTCCATACCGTCTTCGGCTACCCGGGCGGCAACGTGCTGAGCCTGTACGACGCGCTCCTGGATCATCCCTCCATCCGCCACGTCCTCACCCGCCACGAGCAGGGCGCCTGCCACATGGCCGACGGCTTCAGCCGGGCCAGCGGTCGCATCGGCGTCGTGCTCGCCACCTCGGGACCCGGGGCCACCAACCTGGTGACGGGCCTCGCCACGGCCATGCTGGACTCCGTGCCGCTGGTGGCCATCACGGGCCAGGTGCGCTCCTCATTGCTGGCCACGGACGCCTTCCAGGAGGTGGACATGACGGGCATCACCCTGCCCATCACCAAGCACAACTACCTGGTGC
>CAYZND010000425.1:693-2994 GCA_964479495.1 uncultured Mesoterricola sp. | reverse complement strand
CTGTTTGATGTTCTCCAGCGGCTTCACGATGGCGTTGCTGAGCAGGAATGCGGCGCCGAAACCCAGCAGGACCATGACGCCGCCGATGAGCAGCATCATGCCGAGGCTCGTGGCGATCTCGCGGTTCACGCGACTCGAGTTCATGGCGACCAGCAGGTAGTACTTCTTGGCCACATCCCCGCCCGTCACCTCCACAGGCATGACGGTCATGTCGTAACCGGCCAGCTTGTAGTTCATCCCCTCCTTCGTGACCTCGCTGGCCTTCGCTTCCAGCGGCGCCGAGAGGGAGTAGGCATCCAGCTTTGCGTCCTCCTTGCCGAAAGCCTTGAACGACGTGGCTTCGCGCTTGCCATCCTTGATCATGATGACGGCCGTCAGGCTCACATCCTCGTCGCCGCCGGCCCGCTCGAGCGTCTTCTGGGTCGAACCCACCGTGGAGCCGAGGTCATCGTTGAGGATGTCCGTCACAACGGACTCCGCCAGCAGCTTGGCGACACTCTGCCCCTTCTTGTCCAGGGCTCGCGTCTGGGACACCTTCAGCATCACCACCGCTGATCCGATGATCACCAAGCCCAGGACCGCGGTCAGGATCAGAATGGAAAAAGTCAACTTCTTCCTGATGGTTAGGTTTTTCCAAAGGCCCATTGAGATGCTCCTTGATGCCCGGTTTCAATCCGCTCATCGGACCCATTCGGAGTGAACCTTAGAAATGACGAGGCGGTAAGGGCCTCAGGCCCGCTCTCCGAAGAAGGCTGTCCCGACTCGTACCTGGTCTGTTCCCGCTGCGATGGCATCCTCGAGATCGTCGCTCATGCCCATGGACAGGCGCAGGGGGCGGCCCAGACGCTGTCGCCAGTCCTCGCGGAAGCGCGCGAGCTCTAGGAACGCCTGGGAAGAACCTGGAGGCGGGATGGCCATGAAGCCTTGCAGATCCAGCCTGGTGCCATCCAGCATGCGAACCAGATCGCCTACGCCGGCGGCTGGACACCCACCCAGTTTGGTTGCCTCATCCCAGAGATCCACCTGGATCCACACGGCTCTGACGACGGACAGTTCCTCGGCCAGATGGTGCAGACGGGCGACCAGCTCAGGGCGATCCAGGGTCATGATCTCCTGGAAGTGCTCCAGGGCCGGTTTGGCCTTGTTGCGCTGGAGGGGGCCGATGAGCACGAAGCGGAGCTCCCGCATCTCGGACGCCTTCTGCACGCCCTCCTGGACATAATTCTCCCCGAAGGTCCTGAAACCCAACTCCGCGGCTTGGCGGATGAGGGCGGCGGGCTGGCGCTTGGAGACGGGCAGCAGTTCCACGCTTGCAGGATCCCGGCCGGAGGCTTCGCAGGCTTTCCGGATGCGCGCTTGGAGGTCCCGTACTCGGTCTTCGATCAGGTTCATGAGCTCGCAGGAAGGAAGAGGAGGCGCTGGCAGGACTCGCAGTTCACCACGTGCTTCTCGCGCAGCTGGGCCAGCAGCGGACCCCGGAGTCGGGTCCGGCAGCCGGTGCAGGCGCCATTCTCGACGGAGACGACCGCCTGTCCGTGCCGGGACTGAATGAGGCGGTTGAAGCGTCCCAGTTCCACGTGCTCCAGCTGCGATTCCAGCTCAAGCTTGCGCTCCAGTGCGCGGTTCCGCGCAATGACCTGGTTTTCGTGCTCCGCCATGAAAATCTGATGGAGCTCGTCGAACTGCTGGCGGGACCGATCCTGCAGGGTGAGCAGTTCTCCCAGCTCCTTTTCGAGAGCCAGGACCCGGTTCGAAGAGTCCTTCAGGGGTTTGGCGACGGCGGCCTTCTGGCGTTCCCGCTCGTCGAGTTCGCGGATGGCCGCGGTGTACTGCACCTTCTGGGTGGAGTGCTTCATGGCAGCCCGGGCCAAGTCTTCGAGCTTCTGGGCCTGATTCAGTTCTTTGGTCAGCGTCGCTTGGCTGGAGCGTGAATCCTCCAACTGCTTGGTGATCACCTCCACCTTCCTCGCCAGGACTTTCAGTTCGCTGTCCAGCCTGGCCATCTCCGGTGGGAAAGCTGTCAGATCCCGTTGGATCGTGCTGAGGTTGTCATGGATGGCCTGGAGCTCGAGAAGGACAGGCAAGTGATTCATGGATCTAAGGATACTCCTCTTGGGCCGGAGTTGGCAGGAGATACCTTGGAATGATGAGAATGATATTGGAGTCAAAAAATATAAGCGTTATACACTAAGAAATGTGTGAATGCAGATGCAAAAGGGGTTGACAGGGACTTGTGAGGCGATACATTAGCACTCGCTAGCCACGAGTGCTAACAACCATCCCCCTACGGGGTCTCTGACA
>CAYZND010000425.1:0-683 GCA_964479495.1 uncultured Mesoterricola sp. | reverse complement strand
CTCGTGGGCTCGGAGATGTGTATAAGAGACAGCCCCTACGGGGTCTCTGACATGGAGGAATTCATGAACATCACCCCCCTTTATGACCGCGTCGTGCTGAAGCGCACCGAGCCCGCCGAGACGGTGAAGGGCGGCATCATCATCCCGGACACCGCCAAGGAAAAGCCCATGGAAGCCGAGATCGTGGCCGTGGGCGAAGGCAAGTTCGATGACAACGGCAAGCGCATTCCCATGTCCGTCAAGGCCGGTGACCGCGTCCTGATCGGCAAGTACAGCGGCACCGAGGTCAAGATCGACGGTGTGGACCACGTCATCGTGCGTGAGGACGAGATCCTGGCGATCGTGAAGTAATCAACCGGAATCTGAAAAGGAGATACCCAATGGCAGCCAAATCCATCATCTATGCCGAAGATGCCCGCCAGGCGATCCTGCGCGGTGTCAACAAGCTCGCCGACGCGGTCCAGGTGACCCTCGGGCCCAAGGGCCGCAACGTTCTCATCGAGAAGAAGTTCGGCTCCCCGCTCATGACCAAGGACGGCGTCACCGTCGCCAAGGAGATCGAGCTCAAGGACAAGCACGAGAACATGGGCGCCCAGCTGGTGCGTGAAGTCGCCTCCAAGACCTCCGACGTCGCCGGCGACGGCACCACCACCGCCACCGTCCTGGCCCGCTCCATCTACAAG
>CAYZND010000424.1:0-2995 GCA_964479495.1 uncultured Mesoterricola sp. | reverse complement strand
GGGCGGGTGTAATGGGGGTAGAGAACCTGGATGAAGGCCTCGGTGATCTCGGGGTACTCATCGTCCAGCTTGCGGTGGATGCGGGCCGTCAGGAAGGCGAAGGCCTCGAGGAGCCGCTCCACATGGGGATCTTCGCACTGGTCCCCATCGATCTGGAGGCGGCGGCCGATCTTGGGATACCGGGCTGCGAACTCGCCGGACAGCTCCCGCAGGTAACCCAGCTCGCGCTCATAGTAGGGAAGCAGTTCCTCGAGCACGTCAATCCTTCACGTGGTAGGTGCTGGACGAGAGCTGGAGCATGGCGTCGAAGGTCACGGGGGGGCGGCTCGGATGCACCCGCAGCAGGGCGTCCACGCGGAAGCGCAACATCTGGTTCTGGTCCCGGGACACTTCGAGGTTCACACGCACCTTGGCCAGTCGCGACTCGTGGCGCTCGATGGTGCGGCGGATGCTGTCCCGCAGGTGCATGCGGTGCTCAGGATTGAGGAGACTCAGGCTGCTCAGGTCCATGATCCCGTAGCGGAGCAGGGAGTCCCGTGTACGCGGGAAGGGCTCCAGCAGCTCATCATCCGCGTAGGCGCAGCGCGTGTTGAGGAGGGACTCAAGATCCCTGGCGACCGCCTGCTTGTAGCGCGAAACGTCGTACAGCATCTCGGAGGAGGCTTCCACTGCGTTCTGCGGCTGATCATCCATCAGCCGGTCCAGCAGTGAAGAGGCCACAAGGGTCTGTCGAGGGATGACAGGCATCGGCTAGGCGTTGTCGGAATCGACGGCAGGTATCTGGATGGAGGCCAGGCCCTGAAGGCGATTGAGCTCCTGGGCGCGGGAGCCCAGCAGGAAGGTGAACCCCAGGAACAGCAGCACGCCCACCAGGGCCAGCAGGGCATAGAAGACCCACAGGGGCAGCTCGTGGCGCACGAACTCCTGGAAGCGGAAGGCTGGTTTCCAATGGGGGGCAAACTCGGGCTTGCCGCCGCGGATGGAGGTGATCTCCTGTCCGAGACGGGCGGTGAGGAAGCCCAGCTTGTCCTCGCCCTCCAGCAGGTACTTGCCCTGGAAGCCCAGGATCAGGCAGGTGTAGTACACCTCCAGGGTCTCGATGTGCTTCTGAGGTTCGAGCCGCAGGTTCTCGAGCCGGTCGAAGAAGCCCTCCCCCGCCAGGTGCTCGCCAAAGAGGCGGAGCTGCAGGGGATTGCGCTCCCACTCATCGCGGATCTCGAACTCCGAGTTGAGGATGATCTCATCCAACAGGGCGCAGAAGGCATACTTGCACTCCTGGATGGCGCTGAGCGGCTTTCCGAAGTTCGTGGCATGGCGCTCGAACTGGCCGAGGAAATGGTCCACGCGACGGTTGAACTCCATGGCGCTGTGTGGCGTAGTGCCGCTGCGCAGCAGGAAGAGGAGGTAGATGCCATCCTCCAGGAGATCCTTGAGGATGGGCGCGTTGGGCGAGGCCTGGACGGCCAGTTCCTGGAGTGGGAGGTCGGGGGCGAGGGTGGCTTCCATTGTCGGCACCATGTCAGCGGAAAACCGCGATCAGTTCGAACTTCATTTCGGGCAGGACCTTGGGGGCGTAGATGCAGACACTCCGCGACTTGATCATGCGGTCGTAGATGGTTCCATGGGGGTCCAGCTCGAAGTAGTGGTTGCCGATGCGCACGGGCACGGCCGCAGGTGTCTGGGTGACGTGATTGAGGCGCACGCCGGCCATGGCGGAGTTGAGGATCTTTTCCACATCGTCGGGAGAGCCGATCTTGAGCTTGAGGGGGATGGCTTCGATGATCTGGGCGGCCGGGTGCTCGGAGGAGACCGAGAGGTAGTAGTCCGTGTTCTCCGTAAGGTGGTCGCTCTCCAGGCGGCCCACAAAGAACGAAGGCCGCGTGCTGACCAGTGGGATCACCGCGTATCGGCTGGAGATCACCGTCTCCAGCAACTGCCGGATGAGGGTGTCGAACCGCTGGAAGGTCTCCGTGAGGCCCTCGTGCTTGTAGGGCGGGATGTCGTTCAGGCCCAGGGACGAGGAGAAGGTGATGAGCTCGCCTGCCAGCTGGGCCAGATCCTTGTAGATCTCTTCCGGGTGGGCCTGGGGGAACTGCAGCAGGTGGTTCAAGAGCGGGAAGTTGCGGTTGACCGTATGCAGGAGCCAGAAGGAGGCGATGTCCGAAGTGCCATATTCGACGATGCTCTTCACCCGTTCCCGGTGGGACGCCGTGAGGGCCTGGCTCTTGATGAGCAGGATGTCCACCAGCCGTCTGAGCATGGCCTGCACGGGAGGAGCCCCCTGGATCTCGAGGAGCGGAGGAATGTAGGCATCGTCCACGGACCACACGCCGGTGGGGCTTTTCAGGAGCCGGAGCAGGGGCACGGAGAGGTTGCCGTCCCGGTTCTCGACGTCCATGAGGAGGCGCACGTTCACCTTGAGCGCAGCGATCTCCGATTCCAGCGCCGCGGTGTAAAGATCCGGGGCCTGGATCCGTTCCGTGAGATACCGGACCGGCCGGTGCGTGGCCTCCCCGGGTTCTCCGCAGTTCCCTCCATAGCCGTTCAGGAGGGGCAGGCAGGCGTAGACCAGCACTTCCACACCCAGGTTGGGGATGTCGTTCAGGTTTCGGGCCAGTGGGAGAGGTTCCCCGTGGGGGGCATCAAGGAAGGTCCCATCCTGGAAGGCCACTTCCAGGCGATTCAGCCGTACCACGCCGGTGGCCAGGATGTCCCTGTCCACGTCCACGGCCCGGATCCCCCAGGGATGGGCATGCACCAGACCCATGCACTGCCGGAGTCTGGTGTCCATGTGGAGATCCTGCTGCTGGAAATGCTGGGGGCGCAGGAAGACGCCCTCGCCCCAGAGAATGCGGTGAGCCTTGGTCACGGGGACCCGTCCGAAGTGATGGATGGTGGAGGTTCAGGAAGGGATCCGGGCCGGGCCTTGGATTCCTTGGAAAGGAGAAGGGGAGAAGCGGAGAAGGGCTCAGGTGCCGGGAGGCTTGGGCGGCAC
>CAYZND010000423.1:0-3017 GCA_964479495.1 uncultured Mesoterricola sp. | reverse complement strand
CCCCCAGGTCATCGTGACCCTGGGTGCCACGCCCCTGAGGGAACTCCTGGGGGTCCAGACCGGGATCACGCGGATCCGGGGCCAGTGGCAGCGACTCGACATGCTGGGCGGGATCCCCGTCATGCCCACCTTCCACCCCGCCTACGTCCTGAGGCAGTACACCCAGGACGTGCGCCGGGCCGTGTGGGAAGACCTCAAGGCCGCCCGCACCTGGCTGGACCAACACCCCGATTGAAGCGACACTACCGCCACACCGCAAGGACGATTCATGCGCCTGGTCAACATCCTCTTCCTGTTGCTCATCGGTCTCTTCATGGCATGGCTGCTGGCTGTCTACAGCGGCAACCTCTCCGTGTTCTCCGCCCAGGTGACCCTCTGGAAGAACGTTCACATTTCTGTCCTCCTGCTGGTGGTTCTCGTATTTTTTGCTGGGCTCGTACTCAATGTCTTCTATTCGGGGTATATGGAAATCCGGCGCATGGTGAAGAACTTCAACGCCTCCGCCGCCACCCGCGTCGGCCGGCGCCTCTCGACCCTGGTGCAGGAAGCCGAGAATGCCCAGGCCCATGGGCTCCTCGGACAGGCCCGGGAGGTCCTCCAGACCATCCTCCGCGAACGTCCGGATCACGTGCAGGCGGGCCTCCTGCTGAGCGACGTGCTGCTCAAGCAGGGAGACATGGAAGCAGCCACCAAGCACCTGGAAGACCTCTGCCTGGCACATCCAGACCTGGTGGAACCCCGGTACCAGCTGGCGGAGGTCCTCACCCAGACCCGCAAGCCTGACGGGGCGGTCAACCTCTTGAAACAGCTGGCCGGAGATCATCCGAAGGAAGCCCTGCGGGCCCTGCGCCGCCTCCGTGCCCTCCATGTGGAGGCGGGGCGGTGGGAGGAGGCCCTGGATGTCCACAAACGCCTGGCCTCGCGCTTCCAATCGGAGCTGAACCAGGCCGAGCGGGCCCAGGGCGTGGCCCTGGCTTTCCAGGTGGGCCTGGTGAAGGTCGAAGCGGACCTCTTCAAGGAAGCCTCTCTCGTCTTCCAGCAGGTGCTCAAGGACGATGCCTCCTTCATCCCCGCCTACCTGGCCCTGGGCCGCTGCATGATCCTGCAGGACCAGGAGCCCCAGGGGCTGGAGATCTGGCTGGAGGGGTTCCGGACCACCGGCGAAGGCTCACTGCTGCAGGAGATCGAGGACTACTTCATCCAGTGCGGCCGCCCGGAGGAGGGCCTCGAGGTGCTTCAGCGCGTGGCCGCCACCAGCGTCCACCAGACCACGGCCAAATTCTTCCTGGGCAAGATGTACTACCGGCTGGAGATCCTCGACGAAGCCCTGGAGCTCTTCCAGGAGGTGCGCGCCCAAGTGGTCTACTCCCCCATCCTCTTCTTCTTCATGGCCAAGATCCACGGCCGCCGGGGACGCACCGAGCAGGCGCTCAACGAGTACCGGCAGCTCCTTCGAAACCTGGGCGTGCTGAAGCTCCGCTACGAGTGCAGCGTCTGCGGCAAGCGCACCACCGAATACCTGGACCGGTGCGAAGCCTGCGGCAGCTGGAACAGCGTCCACTTCCTCTTCAAGGAGAACGAGCTTCCCGAGCTGCACCTCCGGCCCGAGAGCGGCTCCTGGCTCTCCATGGGGTGAGCCTGCCTCAAGCCTTCAGGCTCCCCGAAAGGAACTCCTCCAGCACCTTCGACGCCCGCTCGTCCATCCCGATGAAGTGGATGCCCACGCCCATGAAGTCCAGGGAAGCCTGATCGCTGGAGCCGCCGAGCAGGTACATGACCTTGGCCGTGATGGGTCCCAGGGGCAGGTCCGGGTGCTCGAAGCAGAAGTGTTCCAGCAGGGCACCCTGGCCGAAGAGGGCCGCGTCCCGTTGGCTGACCATGGCGAAGCATCCCGTGAGACTCACATTGGTGATCCTCACATCCCTGAACGCATGCCCCTTCACGCTGAAGCGGATCGTGTGGTCCGCGCCGACAATGACGCGTCGTGCGGTCCGGCGCTCTGGGTGATGTTCCATGACCGTGGATCCTGTGAGGGTTGAAGGGAGCGTACCCGCTTTCCCGGAGGCCGTGAACCGGGTAGACTGGGACCTTCGATGTACCGGCCTCAACCCACCGAGGGACAGGGGCTCCGGAAACCGGAGCATCCGGACAGGAACGGGTTTCCTGCCTAACCAAGAGGGGACAACGCCCCCGCGCTGGCCGCAACCCAATGGAGTGCATCATGGAAATCCTTCTCATCGAGAACGTACCCAACCTCGGCGTGCGTGGCGACATCGTGACCGTCAAGGACGGCTATGCCCGCAACTTCCTGCTTCCCCGCAAGAAGGCCCTCCCCGTCACCGCCGGCAACAAGCGCCAGATCGAGCTGGAAAAGGAGCGCAACCTGAAGCTGCGCGCCAAGGAGCTGGCTGCGGCCCAGTCCCTCAAGGAGCAGCTCGAGGCCATCAGCCTCGCCACCGCCAAGAAGGTGGGCGAGAACGGCCACCTGTTCGGCTCCGTCACCAACGCGGACGTGGCCGAGCTCCTCAAGGCCAAGGGGTTCGAGATCGAGAAGCAGTCCATCAGCCTTCCCCACGTGAAGGACCTGGGCGAGTACACCGTGGACATCCGCCTCTTCTCCGGCGTCCACGCCAAGCTCACCCTCTCCGTGGCCGCCCTGGCGGCCGAGTAGCTCTTCCCCGGGTCCGGTCAGCGAGATGACCGGACCCTTCCTGCCTTCTCCTTCATCGAAAGGAACCCCATGAGCAAGACCTCCTCCAAGCCCGAGACCCTGGGCATCCCCGAACTGGCTGCCGCCATGGCCGAGTCCCACGACCTGACCAAGGCCCGCGCCAAGGCCATGCTCGACGGCCTCCGGGACGAGATCGTCCAGTCCCTCCTGGCCGGCAAGCGCGTGAACATCTTCGGGCTCGGCACCTTCGAAGTCCGCGCCACCAAGGCCAAGATGGGCCGCAACCCCAAGACCGGCGAGAAGATCGAGATCCCCGCCGGCCGCAAGGTCGTCTTCAAGACCGCCA
>CAYZND010000422.1:0-3060 GCA_964479495.1 uncultured Mesoterricola sp. | reverse complement strand
CCGCGTGGAGCTGGTGCCGCAGTAGGAAGAGGGAAGCTCAGGTCATGGAAGAAGTGAGGGGTTCGGAGCGCTTCGCCATTCCCGGCGCGGGCGGGCTCATCCGCTCGATGCGGGAAGGCGAGGAGTGGATCCTGGTGCAGGAGCGGGACAAGGCCGATGCGCCAGCGGAGACCGGCCTGATCGAGATCCCCGCCGGGAAGGTCCGGGCCTTCGAGAACATCTACGACTGCCTGCGGCGGGAAATCCGCGAAGAGACCGGCTACGAAGTGACGCGCATCGAGGGCGAGGACCAGGCCGTGCGCATCCCCATGCATGGCTACGAGGTCCTGAGCTACGTTCCGTACGCCAGCTCCCAGAACCTTCAAGGTGACTACCCGATCATGGTCCAGACGTTCGTGTGCGAAGTGGACGGTCAGCCCCTCGAACAGAGCGACGAGTCGCGCCACATCCGCTGGATCCGGCGCTCGGAGCTGGCGCAGCTGGTCCGGCAGGAGCCCGCGCGCTTCTATCCCATGCACCTGGCGACCCTCACGCGCTACACCGCGGACTGAGCGGGCAGGACCGAATCAAACCACGTCAGGCCCCCAAACCTTCCAGTACAATCGTCGAGCCCTGAGGATCTCCGGGAGAGCCCATGCGAATCGTCCACCACCTCTTTGCCGTAGCCCTGTGCCTCTGCCTGGGCGGTCCGGCCCATGCCCAGTGGTTCGATTCGCTCATCAACCCCGATGTGGAAGTGACCCTGGCCCACCCTCCGGGGCTGGGCATCCAGGTGCAGCGTGTCGCCTTCGCACCCGTCCAGACCATGGCCGCTGATGAGCTGGTGTCCGCATGCATCGTGGACCTTGCGGCCTCGGGGCGGGTTGAAGTGCTGGACCGCAGCAACATCGAGAAGGTGCTCAAGGAACAGAAGTTCACGAACTCCGGCCTGGTGGATGAGGCCTCCGCCATCGAGCTCGGTCGCATGCTGGGCTCGCCCGTGCTGCTCATGGTCAGCGTCCATAACCTGAAGGTCACCCGGACGCCCAGCCGGAGCACCAAGGCCGAGTGGAAGGACAGCAAGGGCAAGGTGCACCCCGCTGTGACCACCTACACCTCCAAGACGCAGGTGGACTACAGTGCCTCCATCCAGGCGGTGGATCTGGCCACCGGCAAGGTCTTCAGCCAGCAGCGCATCGCCGTGGCCCCCAGCCGGGAGCAGTCGTCGGAGGAGGGCCAGCCCGAGTATCCGTCGGAAACGGACGTAAGGGAAATGGCCATCGATCAGGCCAGGACTCAGGTCCATCGCATGCTCCTGCCCTGGACCGAGACCCGGAAGCTGATCTTCTACGACGACCGTGAATACGGGATGAAGGACGCCTACAAGCGCCTCAAGCTGAAGGATGTGTTCGGAGCCCTTTCTGTGTCGCAGAAAGCCCTGGCCCAGGCCAAGGCGGACCCCCATGCCCGGCCGAAGTACGTGGGCCATGCCAGCTACAACATGGGCATCTGCCACTTCATCCTCGGGGACTACACCAGCGCCCTGCCATACCTGCGTGCCGCCCGGGAAACCGATGCGGAGCACAAGATCTACCGGGAGGCCGCCAGCGAGTGCGAGCGCGCCATCCAGCTCAGCGAGGAAATGGCTCGCGTCGAGAAGCGAAGCGTGCGGCTGAATCCGGTCGGATCGAGTGCGATCACAGCCCCTGCGGGCAGCCCGAGTGGGACCATCGAGGAGCGCCTGGAGCGGCTGAACGGCCTCCTGAAGAAGGGGTTGATCACCCAACAGGAATACGACAAGCGCAGGGCGGAGATCCTGAGCGAGCTTTGATCCACATTCCGCAGGGCCCGATGCCTGCGAATCCCATGAACCCAAACCTGCATGCGGCGCCGAAGGGGAGCGCCCATGCGCCATGGAATCCAACATGCCACTACTGGAATGCATTGATCTTTCGAAGGACTGGGCGGGAACGCCCGTGCTGGAGCGCGTGACTCTCGCCATCGAGGCGGGGGAGAAGGTCGCGCTCGTGGGCCGGAACGGCTGCGGCAAGACGAGCCTGCTGCGCATCCTCTCCGGCCAGGACGAGGACTTTCAGGGGACCTTCAGGCGTCAGAAGGGGCTCCGGGTGTGCCTGGTGCCCCAGCGGTACGAACCTCCGCCTGGGCGGACCTGCCTGCAGATCCTCTGCGAGCCCGCCCGGAAAGCCGCCGAACAGCTCTCTGGCGTGGAAGAAGCCCTGGCCGAACCCGGAGCCGGCGAGGACCTGCTGGAGGCCTATGCCGCGGCGAGAGCCTTTTTCGAAGCACTCGGTGGGGAGCGGGCCGAGGATGCCGCCAGGCGTCTCCTGGCGCGGGCAGGTCTGGAGGCCGTGTCGGAGTCCCTGGCATCCACCCTCTCGGGCGGTGAGAAGAACATCCTGGCGCTCGTGGCCGCCTTGGCGGAAGCCCCGGACCTCCTGCTGCTGGACGAGCCGGGCAACCACCTGGACTTCGCGGGATTGGCCTGGCTCGAGGACTTCATCCGCACCGAGCGCAAGGCGGTGCTCATGGTCTCCCACAACCGCTTCCTGCTGGATCGCTGCACGCAGCGCATCCTCGAGCTGGAGGATGGCCGGGTCACCGCCTATGCGGGCGGCTACTCCACCTACCGCCTGGAGAAGCTGGGGCGCGCCGCGGCCCAGGGACGGGAGTGGCAGGCGGACCGCAAGCGCATCGAGCGCCTCGAAGCCCTCGTGAAGCGGTTCGCCGAGATCGCCCGTGCCCGGCCCGATCCGGCCTGGGGCAAGCGGCTGCGCGCCCGGCGCACCCAGCTCGAGCGGGAGAAGAAGCAGGCCACGGACCGGCCGGACCTTGACCGGGGGCGCATGCAGGTCTCCTTCGGCTCGAATGCCTCCAAGGCGGACCTGGCGCTCATCGTGAGGGACTACGGCAAGGCCTTCGGGGACCGGGTCCTGTTCGACGGGGCCGAGCTGGACCTTCTGGTAGGTGAGCGGGCCGCCCTGGTGGGCGCCAACGGCAGCGGGAAGACCTCCTTCCTGCGCGATCTCGTAGCCGCCGAAGGCAAGTGGGACGATGGCGGTC